>CALUJN010000012.1 GCA_944320985.1 uncultured Alistipes sp.
CCACGAAACGAAACGGGGATATTCAGTTCCGAATTCACGGCCGGTGGGGATGGCAACAGAGAAGACGCTCCTGTCTGGTGACACTCTACCACGACTCCGACCGGGCCTTCCTGGAGTTCCGCTCCGAACGCGACGTAGCGGAAGGAACCGCCAAAGGGACGGTTCGCCCGCTCCGGCGGTAATCGCCTTCCGCCGTCATCGGCCCCGTTTTTCCCGGGCCCTCCACCCGGCTTCCACCGGCCGCCGCCGGAGCCCCGTTCCGCACCGAACCGGAATCAATACGGAACGGAATGCCGGACACTCCATCGGACCGCGAAAAGCACTCCGCACGGCCAAAATATCACCATGCGGCGTATTTCCACCGGCAATCGCTTTGCATTTGAGGATTTATTTTATAATTTTGCACCGATTTACGCCAGTCGGTCCCGTAGCTCAGTTGGATAGAGCAGCAGATTTCTAATCTGCCGGCCGCGCGTTCGAGCCGCGCCGGGATCACTTTTTTCCTCTTTTCCGAGGCTTTTCCACCCTTTTATTTGGCCAACCGGAATTTTTTCCCTACATTTGCACGCTTAAATGCCCGAACCGGGTGAGCGTTTTTATTATTCAAACAAAATTTTATAGCAAATGGCTGTTAAAATTCGTCTGGCACGTCATGGTAAGAAGGGCTTCGCCTTCTATCACATCGTTGCCGCAGATAGCAGAGCGCCACGTGATGGTAAATTCATCGAAAAGTTGGGTACCTACAACCCCAACACGAATCCTGCTACGATCGATCTGAACTTCGAAAAAGCTCTGGATTGGTTACTCAAAGGCGCACAACCTACGGACACTTGTCGGGCTATCCTCTCGTACAAGGGCGTACTCTACAAGAAACACCTGCTGGGTGGCGTGGCCAAAGGTGCCTTCACCGAAACCGAGGCCGAGGCCCGCTTCAACAAGTGGATGGAGGCTAAGACCGGCAAGATCGAGGCCAAGACCAACAAGCTCGCTTCCGATGCCAAGTCGGCCGAGAAGGCCCGTCTGGCTGCCGAGACCAAGGTCAAGGAGGATCGCGCCGCTGCAATCGCCGAGAAAAAGGCTGCTGCTGAAGCCGCTGCCCGTGAGGCTGCCGAAGCCGCTGCTGCCGAGGCTGCCAATACCGAAGAGGCTGCTGCCGAGGCTCCCGCTGCAGAATAAGTCTGCCAAGGGGGGGGGCAGAAGGGAGACTGGAAAGCCCCGGATAATACACGTAACAAAAAAACGGTCGTTGTTTGAACAACGGCCGTTTTTTTGGTCGCCGTCGGGACTCGGCAAATAAATTTGACATTCTCACACGCCTTCACTATCTTTGGGCGTTAAATCCTCGATTCATGACTACCTGCGCAGGACGTATCAACAAACTTTTCGGAACGGACGGGGGCGTCATGCTCTCGCTCTACCCCGCTTTTCCCGATGATTTCGACCCCGCGGCCACGCCCCTGCTGGTCTCCATCGATGGGCTGGAGGTTCCGCTCTGGTGCGACCGTTTCGAACGCCGCGGCATCTCCGGAGCCACGGCCTCCTTCGCCGACATCGACACCGAACGCCGCGCCCGGGAACTGCTCGGTCTCGAATTCCGCATCCCGGAGTCCGAAGCGGAGGACGATGATGAGTTCTACCTCGAGGACCTGATCGGCTTTACGGTCGTGGTCGAGGAGGTCGGCAAAGAGGGAAAAGTCACCGGAACCGTCTCGGACTACTACGACAGCGACGCCAACCCGCTCTTCGAGCTGGAGATCAACGGGCGCAGCGTACTGGTTCCGGCCGTCGAGGAGTTCATCGCCCAGATCGATTTTGAAGGCCGTACGATGCATCTCGTACTGCCCGAAGGACTTTTAACGTTGGAATGACATGGCGCGTGTAGTGATCGGACTCTCGGGCGGCGTCGACTCGTCGGTGGCCGCCTGGCTGCTCAAACAGCAGGGACATGAAGTCATCGGACTCTTCATGATCAACTGGCACGACACCACCGGCACGCTCGAAGGCGACTGTCCGTGGCACGACGACCGGGTCTTCGCCGAACTCGTCGCCCGCAAGCTCGACATTCCGCTGCATGTCGTGGACCTCTCGGCCGAATACCGCACGCGCGTGGTGGAGTACATGTTCGCCGAGTACGAACGGGGCCGTACGCCCAATCCCGACGTATTGTGCAATCGCGAGATCAAATTCGACGTCTTCCTGCGCGAGGCGCTCAAACTCGGCGCCGATTACGTCGCCACGGGACACTACTGCCGCAAGGCCGAAGAGAGTCGCCCGGACGGAAGCACGATCTACAGGCTGCTGGCCGGCAGCGATCCCAACAAGGACCAGAGCTACTTCCTCTGCCAGCTTTCGCAGGAGCAGTTGAGCCGTGCGTTGTTCCCCGTGGGCGGGCTGTTGAAGCCCGAGGTGCGGCGCATCGCCGCCGAGCAGGGGCTGGCAACCGCCAAGCGCAAGGATTCGCAGGGGATCTGCTTCGTGGGCAAGGTGGACCTGCCGACCTTCCTGCAGCAGAAGCTCGCCGCACGGCGCGGCAATGTCCACGATATTCTTCCATCGTGGCCCAAGTACGCCCGATCCGCCGCGATGCCGACCGTCGACGAGGTGCCGTCCGACGAACTTTTGGGTAAGCTCTCCGCACCGTGGCACTATACGGTACGCGACGGCAAGAAGATCGGCGAACACAACGGCGCCCACTTCTACACCATCGGACAACGCAAGGGGCTCGGAATCGGAGGCCGCAAGGAGTCGCTCTTCATCCTCGCTACGGATACGGAGCAGAACGTGATCTACGTCGGCGAGGGCGATGCCCATCCGGGGCTGTGGCGGCCGGCGTTGCGAATTCTGCCGGGCGACATCCACTGGGTAAACCCCGCACGGGCCATGCAGGTCGGAGAGAGCGGACGTTTCTCGGTGCGCATCCGCTATCGGCAACCGTTGCAAGGGGCTCGGCTCTTCATCCGCGAGACGGGGGCCTATCTGCTCTTCGACGAGCCGCAACGGGGCATCACCCCGGGGCAGTTTGCCGCCTGGTATGACGGTGACGAGCTCGTCGGCTCGGGTATGATCGAGGCCTGAGCCAAGTCTCCCTGAATTTCTCTCGCCGCCTTCCGATCTGCGAGACGGGAGCACTCCGACTCAGAGATTCACGACAAACAGACCCTGCAGAACAGAAAAAAGCGGTCCGCTCGAGAGCGGTCCGCTTTTACATCAGTAGTATTTCACCTCCGGCGCCGGAGCCCCGGCGTAGCGGTCGTTCACGTAGACCCTGACCCAGTCGACGTACATCGACGGCGGAGAGGCTGGATCCCATTCCGAAGGATCGACCGCCCCGGGCCATGCCTGCGGGTTAACGGAGAGTCCCGAGCTGAAAATCAGGAAGAAACCCGTCGGATCGCTCCACGGCCAGTCGTTGTTTCCGTCGGCGCCCTTGCGGTGCTCGAAATAGGCCGTGCCGTTCACCCCGCCGACAATCCGGTCGGGATACCACTCCAACCAATAGATGTTCCACTGGGTCATGTCCGAAAGATCCGTCGTTGCCGTCACGCTCCCCGAACCGCCGACCACTCCGGCATAATGGTGTTCGGAGTGCAGTGTAAAGTGAGCCCGCTGGTTGATCGTGCGTTTGGGATTCTCCAGCAGATCGATCTCACCGTTCGCCGGCCACCGTCGTCCGTTGTTGCCCATGAACCACAAGGCATCGTTGAAGCCGCGCGTGTCGCTGCGCCGGAAGCGGATCTCGATCCGCATGTTTTCCGTAAAATTGCACCACGCCTCACGGCTCCCCGGCAGCGAGGTCCGGTAGCAGGCGTGCGAATACTTCACCCGCTTGCCGAAGCGGTTGTCAACCGAGTCAGGCTCCTCTCGCGCCCACATGTGCAGCACACCGTTCTCAACCTTCGAGCAGGACAGGTTGTCGACACGCGCCGAACGACTCATTGCCTGACCGTTATGCTGCATGAAGCCCAGCGGCTGCCCCTGCTGCGCATCCTCATCGCGGAACTCATGCGCCGTATAGAAGCGCCACCCTCCGACCTTCGGGTGCGGATCGCCGGGGGCCAGCGTCAACGGTGCCGCGGGATCCGCATAGACGCACATCTCGTCATCCTTCGCTGCCGCAAGCGTCACGCCCAGCTCCTCGGGAAGAATCCGCGCCGAAGCGCCCCCGGGTGCCGTTGCTTCCAGACGCACGAAACGCCCAACCACCTTGCGCGGGAAGGCGACCGTCTGCGGAAGCGGGTTGTTCTCGATGTTGCTGAACTCTCCGTCGGAGATGACCGTCCGCCAGTTCCGACCGTCATCGCTGACCGAGAAGGTATAGCGGAAGGCCATATCGGATTTTGCTTCGCCATTTGCCGGTGCATAAGTAAAGGCCGAGAGCGTAACCGGACGTCCCAGATCCACCGTCAGCGGGCTTTCGGAGAGAATCCGCCACTTCTCGCGCGGCAGATCGTTCCATGTCGTCTGCACGGTTTGATCCGCAAGGGGCTCTGCAAAAAAGGCCCCGACACGACAGATCCGTCCTTCAAGGCGCGTCTCCGTCAGGCGGATGCGCAAGGCCGACGCCTCGGCCTCAGGAATGCGCAGCAGGCGTTTGTAGCCGATCGTCGTACCCTCGCCCACCTTCTCCCAGCCGGCAGCCGTGAGGGCCTCCACGGTGAAACGCTCGACCCGCTGCCCGGCAGCGATCTCCTCCTGCAGCAGCACGACGTTGATCCGTGACGCGGGTCGGAGGTCATAGACCCGCTGCGAGCCGGCGGGAGCGATCCACAGCTGCTCGCCCTCAAGGACCCGGTCATCGGAAAAGGTGCGTCCGAGGTATCCCGCAAACTCCTGCAGACGCGTGGAATCCGCGGCATGGATGCGTCCGCGGCGGTCGGGCGGGATGTTAAGCAGCAGCACCGAGTTGTAACCCACCGACTGGAAATAGATATCGACCAGATGTTTCAGGCTCTTGACCTTCGCATCCTCGGCTGCATGGTAGAACCACCCCGGGCGGATCGAGACATCCACTTCCGAAGGATACCAGAAGAGTTCCGTAGCATTCTCCAGCATCTTGCGGCTTCCGAGATCCGGCGCCTTGCCGTAGACACCCAGGCGCCGGTTGTTCTCCGCAGCCCGGGCATAGACTCCGGGCGTGAGCACCGTGGCGCTCCACTCCGTTTCGCGTCCGATGCCCTTTTCGTTGCCGACCCAGCGCACGTCGTCACCCATGATCGCCGTCACGGCGTTGGGTTGCAGGCGGCGGATCGTCCGGTAGAAGGCATCCCAGTCATAGACCTGTTTCTTACCGTTGGGGCCCTCACCGTTGGCGCCGTCGAACCACACCTCGTGCACCTCGCCGTAATTGCTCAACAGTTCGGTCAACTGTTCAATGAAAAAGCGGTTGTAGGCCGGAGAGTCTCCGTAGCAGGCGGCATTCCGGTCCCAGGGCGAGAGATAGACGCCGAACTTCATGCCGTGACGGTCGCAGGCCTCACGAACTTCCCGGACCACATCCCCCCGTCCCTGCTTCCAGGGCGACGAGGCTACCGAATGACGCGTAGTCTTCGTCGGCCACAGGCAGAAACCGTCGTGGTGTTTGGCCGTAAGGATCACCATGCGGAATCCCGCGGCCTTGAGCGTGCGGATCCACTGGTCGGCATCGAATGCCGTCGGATTGAACAGCGAGGGATCCTCCGTGCCGTCGCCCCATTCGCGATTGGTGAAGGTGTTGATCCCGAAATGCAGGAAGGCCGTCAGCTCCATCCGCTGCCAGGCAAGTTGTTGCTCCGTCGGAACCAGGCGGGCCGCCAGTTCGACCTTTTCCTCGAAGGTGGCATCGGCCGGGAAGGTCAGGTGCTTGACATACGACGTGGCCTCCGGCTGGGCCGCGGCGCCTCCGGCAAGCAACAGAAAAAAGAGATGGAAAACAACCCTTTTCATGGCTATCGCTGGGGATAAAGCGTGAACTCAAACTCCCGGGGCGTCAGCGGCACCCGGAATTCGGGACGTACACCGGGTCCGCAGGTGGCCGTGCCGACACCCGCCTGCCAGGCATCGAGATGAAGCGTGATGCGGCCGTTACGATCCAGGTCGTTGATGTGGCTGCTTGCGGCGATCTCCCGATCCGTAAAGGGCAACGCACCGAATTCGAACGGCTGCGGGCTCCTCACGCCGAGTCCGAACCCGTCGGCATCCGTCAGGCGGGTCCAGCGCACGTCGGTGCGGTTGCCCGTGGCCTGCGGGCGGACGTAGTAGTGGAACATCCGCTCGGGCGAGGTGCGGTAGATACCGATCATGCCGCACTCCTTGCGGTCGGCATAAGTCTCGATGTCTCCGCGCCCGAGGTACTCGATGCGGTCGAGACGATCGGAGAGTTGACACGTCAGGCCCACACGCGCCAGCGAGCGCACCTGCACCGTGTCAGGCGTGAAGGCCACCTGCACGCGTACCCCGCCGTCGTTCGTCGCGGAATAACGGAACGTGGCATCACCCACCCGCTCGCCGCGGACGTTGCGAATCTCCGTAACGGCCTCCGCGGCATTGCGCGTCCGTTTGAAGGAGACCACCCGCTGCGTCAGCGAGTCGAGGCCCGCCGCATCCCAGAGTTTCGCGCCGAACTTGTCGCGACGGTCGTTGTCCGTAGCCGGACGCCACAGGCTGAGGGTCAGCGGCGAGGCGAGCAATTCGCGTCCGTCGAGCGTCAGCGAGCGCAGAGCACCCGTTGCCTCGTCGACCGCAAAATCCGTCCGGCCTTCCGCAGCAGAGAACGGCATCGCGGATTTCGCCGGGCCCGCCAGCACAAACTGGTCATAAGCCACCGTCCAGGCGGTATCGACAAGCGGGGTCGCCTCCTTGAGCCGCCACTCCAGATTGAGATAGGCTTCGTGCACATCATGAGGCAGGCGGACGGTACCCAGAGCCGTCTCCACCGTCGCATGCGGAGCGCAGGAGAGCGTGGTTTCACCCCCGGCAAGGCGCTCTCCGGAATCGGAAACAAGCGTCCAGGTCAGCCGATAGCGGTCCAGATCCGTGAAATCGAACCAGTTCTTCACCCGGATGCGGAGATCCCGTGCGTCGAGCAGCTCCGACTTGATGTTCTGGTAGATCTTCTTCACCTCCGCGAGGTGCGGGTGAGGTTCCCGCAGGGCGTTCACCAGTCCGTTGCAGCAGAAGTTCCCGAAACTCGGGATTCCCTGCGGACCGTAATCACCGCCGTAGGACCAATACCAGCGACCCTCGGCATCGATCTCGCGGAACGACTGGTCGACCCAGTCCCAGATACAACCGCCCTGTGCCATGGGCTCCGATTCAAAGAGGTCCCAATAGGCCTTCATGCCGCCGCAGCTGTTGCCCATGGCATGGAGGTATTCGCAAAGGATGAACGGTCGGTAGATCCCCTCCTGCGAAAGGTAGGCTTCGATCTCCTGCGTCGAACGGTACATCCGGCAGTAGATGTCCGTGTTGTAATCCTGCTCGGCTCGTTCGTACTGCACGGGACGCAGCGTGTCGGCCGCCTTCAGCCAATCGTACGTGCGGTGGAAGTTGATCCCGTTGCCGGCCTCGTTGCCCAGCGACCAGATGATCACCGAGGGATGGTTCTTCGACCGCTCGTACATGCGCCGCGTCCGGTCGAGATGGGCCGCAAGCCACGTCGAATCCTTGGCCAGCGAGGCCGGGCCGTAACCCATGCCGTGCGACTCGATATTCGCCTCGTCGATGACGTAGAGTCCGTAGCGGTCGCAGAGTTCATACCAGTAAGGATCGGCCGGATAGTGCGAATTCCGCACTGTATTGATGTTATGAAGCTTCATCAGGCGGATATCGCGCTCCATCAGTTCGCGACTTACCGTGCGACCCGCCTGCGAATGTTCGTGGCGGTTGACCCCCTTGACAAGGATCGGCACGCCGTTGACACAAAGGCGGCCATCGCGGATCTCCGTCGTGCGGAAGCCCACCGCGCAGCCGGTTGTATGCAGCGTCTTCCCCGCGGCATCCCGCAATGTGAGGACCAGCGTATAGAGGTTCGGCGTCTCGGCGCTCCACCGTGCAACGGATGGCAGACGGCGCAGTCCAAAATCGTGCGTCGCAGCCTGCGGCACGTCGATCGTTTCGCTGGCCACGCACGCGCCATCCCCATCGTTCAGCGTATAGGTGAGCGTCGTTCCGGCATCCACCGGGCCCTCCGTGCGGACCTGCAACCCGAAGATCCCCTCCGTATAGTCCTTCCGGTCGAGCGTGGATGTCACCCGGAAGTCGGCCACATGCGACGGCGCCGTGGCGTAGAGGTAGACCGAACGCTCGATACCGCTCATGCGCCACATGTCCTGACACTCGAGGTAGGAGCCTGCACTCCACCGGTAGACCTCCAGTGCCACGACGTTCTCGCCCTCGGTCAGGTAGTCCGTCACGTCCCATTCGGCCGGCGTCTTGGAGTCCTGGTTATACCCCAGCAAATGTCCGTTCAGCCAAATATAGTAGAAGGAGTTCACCCCCTCGCAGCAGAGCACCACGCGGCGTTCCCGCCACGTATCGGGGATCGTGAAGGTCCGGCGATAGGAGCCTACCTCGTTCTCGGCGTAGGGAACCAGCGGAGGGTTCTTCTTGAAGGAGAACATCGGATCATCGAATTCGTAGGTTTCATTCACGTAGATCGCCGTGCCGTAACCCTGCCGCTCCCAGTTCCCCGGAACGCAGATTTCAGCCCATCCTCCGTCGTAGAACGTCGGTTCGTAGAAGCGTTGCGGACGCAGGTCGGGATTTTTCGTCCAATGGAACTTCCACAGGCCGTTCAGGCTCCGGTACCAGGGCGATTGCTCATGGGCTCCGTTGCGCACCTGCTCCTCTGCGGCATAAGGCCATACGTAGGCATGCGGGTCAATTTTGTTCAGCCCGATGGCATGTTGACTCTGCCATTCGGGCTGCTGCGCAGCGGCCGACGACAACATGCCGACGGTCAACAGCAGCAGGAACAGGTTTCGTTTCCGGTTTTTCATGTCAGATTGGTATTCAGTTGATTATTCAATGATGATTTCATCCAGATAGACCCTTGTGGGCTGTCCCGGCCGGACATGGCTCTCGGGACAGGAACCGGCATCGCGCAGACGCACCTGCACGTAGCGGGCCGTACGTCCGCCAAGATCGAACGTCAGATCCTCGATGAAGGTGCCTTCGCGGAAGATCTCCGCCGGAGTAAACCGACGCGAGGCCGCCTCCGTGAAGGTGCGGTTATCGTCCGAAAGCGCCACGGAGATCTGCGAGGGAAGGTGTACGGCCATGCCGTAGTTGGTGATGCAACCCGCCGTAAAGCGGTGCAGCGTATCGCATGCTCCAAGGTCGATCGTGAAGGAGACCTCTTTGCCCGGTTCCCACGTGCACCACTCCGAGTCGGTATATTTGTCGCTGCCCCGCAGTCCGTTGACCAGCATATAGCCGTTCGCTCCGGCCCCGAGCAGCGTCCGCGCCGTCGCCTTGTTGAAGCCCAGGGGCAGCTCGAGGAGCTCGCCTTCACGGCGTCCGTCTCGGAATGTCGCGCATTTAACCGTCGCGGATCCCTCGATACGCAGCGGTTCCCCGTAAAGCGGCGAATCCGCCGTCGGCTCCGAACCGTCGGTCGTGTAGCGGATCTCCACGTCGGGACGAATGCACGCCAGCTCCACGCGGAGCGCCCCACTGTCGGGCTCGATCCGCTGCTGGATGTTGAACATCGAGCGGGCATAGGTGACGCCCATGGCATCCAACCGCGGCAGGAACGTATCCAGACGTTGCAGGAAGCCCGGCCAGTCCTTCGTGCCGCGCGGCTGCCAGGCCACCTCGGCCAGTGCCGCCAGACGCGGGAACAACAGGTACTCGACATCCTCCGGCGTGTCGCAGAACTCCGTCCACATCGAGGCCTGCACGCCCATCAGCAGCGATTCATACTCGGGAGCCCAATCCTTCTGCACGGGTTCGTAGTCGTAGACATCCTGCAAGGTATTGTTGCCGAAATAGGTCAGCGGCTCGAAACGTTGCGGGCCCTGATAGCGGATCAGATAGAGAATACGGGCCGGGGTCAGGATGAAGCGGTGCCCCTGCGCCGCGGCTTTCAGCGCAGCCTGTCCGTAGCCCTGCCACCCCTGGATGATAACCCCCTCGGGGAGGCGGCTGTTGGTCAGCTCGTCCCAGCCGATCACCTCACGACCCTTCGAACGCACGTAGTCACACACGCGCCGCATGAAGTAACCCTGCAACTCCTCGGTCGAAGCGAGCCCCTCCTCGCGGATGCGGCGCTGGCAGCGGGGACACCGTTCCCAGTTGGTCTTCCACGCCTCGTCTCCTCCCAGATGGATATAGCGCGACGGGAAGAGTTCCAGCACCTCGTCGAGGATGTTCTGCAGAAAACCGAAGACCCGCTCGTTGCCGGCACAGAAGATGATGTCGGCATTCCGTCCGCCCAGTCCGGGCAGCACGCCGATATAGCGATCCACCACCGGGCAGGCATACTCCGGATAGGCGGCCAGCGCAGCGTTCGAGTGTGCCGGGACATCGATCTCGGGAATCACCTCAACCTGCCGCTCCGCAGCGTAGGCTACGATCTCGCGGATGTCGTCCTGCGTGTAGAAGCCTCCGATGGGCGTCGGCTCGCCCGGTTCCGGATTGCGCCGCGCCGGAAACGGATACCCCGGGCGATCGACACGCCAGGCCCCAATCTCCGTCAGACGCGGATAACGCTTGATCTCCAGACGCCAGCCATTGTCGTCCGTCAGGTGCAGGTGCAGTTTGTTGAGTTTGAGCTGCGCCATACACTCGATCAGCCGCAGCACATGCTCCTTGGGCATGAAGAAACGTGCCACATCGAGATGCATGCCCCGATAGGTAAAGCGCGGAGCGTCCTCGATCCGCACGGCCGGAACCCGCCATGCTGCACCGGACGCCTGATCGCCTTCAAGCGCCGGAGGCAGCAACTGACGCAGCGTCTGCATGGCATAGAAGAAGCCGCTCCGGTCAGATGCCCGGACGGTAATGCCCGACGGGGTCACATGCAGGGCGTAACTCTCGGCCGTGAGCGTCGTATCGGTCTCAAAGCGGATGTCGCCATCGACCGCCGGATCCGTCGTCACCCGGGGTGTGAAACCCGCCGGGACGGTGAAGAGATCGGCAAACGCTTCGGCAACGGCCGCCTGTTCGTCGTCCCCAACCACGAAGGTCGTGCGCTTCGAAAATTCGAAGAAGCCCGTTTCGGGAACGACGTTCGTCGGTTCGGGAATAATGTGTACCGGCATCGGGGTCCGGTCGCCGCACGCCGTCAGGCCGCACAGCATCAAAAGCAGCAAGAAAAAGTCTCGTCTCATCGGGGCATGTCTTTATCGTGTTCGGAACCAAAACGTACCGGATCGCCGTACTGCTCCTGCAAGGTCAGCAGCCGCGCTTTCAGATCCACCGTCACCTCCTCCGTACCGGGCTTTCCGTAGAGGTTGTGCATCTCCGTGGGGTCCGACGTCAGGTCGTAGAGCTCCCAGACGTCGATGTCGTTATAGAAATGGATCAGCTTCCAACGATCCGTACGGATACCGTAGTGGCGCTTGACCATGTGCTCGGCCGGGTATTCATAGAAGTGGTAGTAGAGTGCATCGCGCCATTCGGCAGGCTGTTCGCCCCGCAGCAGCGGAGCCAGCGACTCGCCGTGCATGTCGTCAGGGACCTCCACGCCGGCCATTTCAAGGAACGTCGGCGCATAGTCGATGTTCTGCACCAGCTGCGGAATGTCACCCTGGGCGGCATACCCCTTCGGAAGGCGCATAACAAGCGGCGTGCGCATCGACTCCTCGTACATGAAACGTTTGTCGAACCAGCCGTGTTCGCCCATGTAGAAGCCCTGGTCCGAGGTGTAGACCACCAGCGTGTTGTCGAGCAGACCCTTCGCTTCGAGGTAGTCCAGCACCCGTCCCACATTGTCGTCCAGCGACTTGACGGTCTTCATGTAGTCGCGCATGTAACGCGTGAACTTCCACTCGGCCAACTCGCGGCCCTGCGGATTCTCACGATAGAACTCCTCGATCACCGGACCGTAGAAGGCATCCCACGCCGCACGCTGTTCGGGGTTCATGCGCCCGATGAACTGCTCATAAAGACTTTTCAGCCGGGTTTCGCGGTCGGGGCGCAGCATCTTCAGGTCGTAGATCATGTCCATGTCGCGCACGATCGACATCTCCTGCGCGGCGGCTGCCGGACGACCCTCGTAATCGTCGAAAAAGTTTTCGGGGAGCGTGAACGTACGGTCCTCGTAGAGGGCCAGGTTGCACGTGTCGGCCATCCAGTTGCGGTGGATCGCCTTGTGGTGGATCAGCAGGCAGAAGGGCTTCTGCGGGTCGCGCTCCTGCTCCATCCAGCGGATTGCATCGTCCGTAATGATGTTCGTGACGTAACCTTCACGACGCACCGTATCGTTCTGCTGCGTCACGAAATCCGGATTGTAGTAGTCGCCCTGTCCCGGAAGGATCTCCCAGAAATCGAATCCCGTCGGAAGGCTTTCGAGGTGCCACTTGCCCACCAGCGCGGTCTGATAGCCAGCCTGTTGGAGGAGTTTCGGGAAGGTCTGCTGCGAGCCGTCGAAAACGCAGGTCGTATTGTCGAAGAAACGGTTCGCGCACGAGTGTTTGCCCGTGAGCATGCAGGCGCGGCTCGGGCCGCTCAACGAATTGGCCACGAAACTGTTCGTGAAACGCACGCCGTCACGGGCAATCCGGTCCAGATTCGGCGTCTGCATGTAGCGCGTATCGTAACAGCTCATCATCTGCGCCGTATGGTCGTCCGTCATGATGTAGACGATGTTGGGACGATCGGGCGTCTTCGGTTGCTGCTGGCAGGCCGTGGCCCCAGCCAGAACGCCCGTCAACAAGACCCCCGTCTTATGATATCTCCATTCATTCATAATTCAGATAAGTATTGAAAAATGTCTAATCCGGAACCGAAAAACCAATCGCAGATAAAACAAACAGCCATTTTCTTCCCTGCGACAAATCCCGGAATCTGTTGCCGATGTCCATGACGCATGCCTCCGCAACCGCTCATACGCCTTCTTGCAAGGGTGTGCACACGAACCCGGACTTTGAAAAAAGGCCGGACGGAGATGAAGCCCATCGTCCGTCCGGACCTGTCAACTTACTTTAAAACCGGAATGCGGTGCGATCAGAAGAGGGCCACATTGTTCACGCCGCCGGCCCCTTCCGTGGTGTAGTTCTCGTTGATCCAGAAGCGGACCCAGTCGATCTCCATCCGCGGCGTCAGGTCGCTGGTCTTCGTCTGTTCGTAGGTCAGGTTCAGGAACTCCGAAGCCGCCCATCCGCCGGCATTGACCTCTTCGAGGCTCAACGGTCCGCAAGCCCATTCGGCTGCCAGACCTGCCGTCAGCAGGAAATGGAATCCATTGACATTGTCCGTATTGTTGAACGGCCACTGGTAACTGCTGAAATTCGGATTCGTCTTGGTAAAGGTTGCCGTCTTCTCTCCGTTAATACCGAATACGATCGTCGATTCATCGACAATTTCCACCCAGTAGATGTTCCAGTCGGTCGGCTTGATGACCTTGTTCACCGTCGGGTTGGCATGGGCATCCCCCACCGGTGTTCCGTAATGCAGCGTCTGGTGTACGGTATTGATCGTGCCGGCTACATTGCTCGTAAACACCGGATTCTCCATGATGTCGATCTCTCCGCATTGCGGCCACGGCGTCGTCTTGTTATTGCTGTTGCCCATCAGCCAGATGGCATAGTTGAAGCCCTGCAATGCGCCGCTGACACGGGCCCGGACCTCCACACGGGTTCCCACCCGGATCAGGGTGTTCTGCGGCGCAAAGGTGTTGTTTCCGATCTTGCTCGAATAGAGAGCCGCAGCACCGAATTCACGTGATCCCGAACCACCACCGGTCGCATTGCCCGGATCTTTCGCCGCCCACAGGCGCAGAATTCCCTCGTCCGTCACGTTCGAGAACTTGTCGTTGCTCACATAGCAGGTCTCCTGGATGGCCTTCGTATTCTGATCGGCCATGCCGAACGGCTTGCAGTTGCCATACTCATTGACTCCGTAGCGCGTGGAACCGCTGTTTGCTCCGGGCAGGGCATGGAATTCGAGTGCATTGAGCAGCGTCCAGGTCTCCGAAAGGCTCCGGTTCGGGTGCTTCGAGCCAAGACCGAACGTCGAGTTCTTGGTCATCAGCATGTCTCCCTCCTTGTATGACGGGCAAACCTTGTATTTTTCCTCGAACGTCTTCGAATAGAACGCCCGATCGGGATAATCGTAGACCCAACGCTCGTCGAGCAGACGTTCGCCCTTGGCCAGGTCGCTGTCGATACGCGTAATGGTAAACGCATTAACCATATATTTCTCATTCCCGACCGTTCCGGTGAAATTCCAGACATGATCCTCCTGCGTTTCGCCATTGTCCCAGGCCACGGTCACCTCTGCACTTTCAGCAACCGTCTCCCCGGCCTCGATGGTCAGCGTCTCGGGAAAATTCTCGAAATCGGCCAGCGCGGAATCATCCCCGGCCTTAAGCGTGACTACCAGATCTTCCGGGGCCGACTCGGCGATCTCGGCCTGCAAGACGAATGTCTGCCCTTCGGTCACGTCGGTCGACGCCGCACCCTTGACCGATACGGTAATGTAATGATACTCACCGATCGTTATGGTCTGGGCTGCACCCGTGATGGCTCGACCCTCGGCACTCACCCACAGCTTCACCTTGTGCTCGTCCGTAAAACCCGACTCCTTGATCGGAAAATCAACCGTGATCTGCTCCTTGTCCGCCGGGAAAGTCACCTCCGAGGGGAAATTGGCAAACAAATCGGAAGGGGCTCCATCTTCAATCGTCTCGAAATAGAGTTGGAAATCCGTCCGCGCCTCCGCCGGACCTTCGTCCGATTTATTGAAACGGATCGTTGCCGTCAGCGTTTCACCCCGGCACAACGAGGTGGAATTGAGCGTCACTTCCAGCGGCGTCTTCTGGCCGGGAAGAAGATCCTCGGTCTTGTCGTCGCTACAAGCAACCAATCCGAAAAATCCCAAAAATATAAAGAGTTTTTTCATGTTCCGTCGAAATTAAGGTTTAATAGCCGTAGTTGTTGTCCGCATTGGTCAGCGCGGAGTTCGCATCAATCTCACTGCTCGGAATCGGAAGCAACAGATTCATTTTGAGATAATGCTCCGAAATCGCATCCTTCTGACCCTGGTCGAACAGGCGATCCCGCCATTTGTCGGAATCCGATGCATAACCCGCATCGCTCGCAATGGTCAGATCATGATTGTTGTTCTTCAACAACAGTTTTTCCATGCATTCCGTACCGCGAATCCGCACCATGTCGTAGAGCGACGGCTCTCCCATCAACTCGAAAATCCGTTCGAAATAGAGTTTTTCAGTAACCTGCTCCTTCGTCAACGACTTGGACCAGTCAGCCGGCTGCGACGCTTCGTAGGTGGTTTCGGAATTCAGCGGAATCGACTTGCGGGCTCGAGCCAGCACCTCGTTAACCAGATCAATGGCATCATCTTTCAGATCCAGTTCGTTGTACACATCGGCCATCAGCAGCAGCATCTCCGCATAACGGAAGACTATCAGATGCTTGTGCGCATACTGCGCCGATTGACCCTGATCGTACAGTTTCGCCAGATAAGGCCATTTCTCGCTGTTTCCGGTGTTCGTGAAGTTCTCCCACAGATTGCGAACCGCCTTCTGATAGCCCTCATCCTCATTTTGGTAGGTATTCAATTCAGCCAGGGTCGGGTTCGTCTTGTCGGCAAACAGTTCATAGGGCAGCGATATCACGACGGCATTGGCGGGATCGGCAGTCGTCTCTCCTTCTGCCGTCGGCGTATACAACCGCTTGGGATAGGCATAAACCGAATCACTCGGGCACAACTGACCGTCCGGACGAACCGGATCCTTGGGATTGGGCTGACCGTTGGCACCGCGGGCACGCCACTGTGTCAGGAAGTTCGTCTCCACACGCGGATCGCCCGGATAGGTTCCGTAGTGCAGGTCATACGCATAGCGGGTAACACGATAGGTTCCCCAGTTGATACCGGAGGTCGACGCCTGCGGGGCAAAACGGTTGCTGCCCCGGTTATAGCAAACGGTCGATTCCGCATTGAAATTGAACTGAATGATCGACTCCTTGCTGTTGGTCACGGCACCGGCGGCGTTATAGGGCACAAACAGACTGTTCAGGTTGGGCTCCAAATCATATCCGGCGTGTGCATACACATCGTCGAACATCGTCTTCGCATTGTTCAGATTGTTGGTCCGGTCGATATCGAGCATGGCCATCTTGTAGTAAACCTTACCCATGAAGGCCTTTGCCGCCCACGAATTGAGCCGACCGACCGAGGAGGTTGCCGAAATATTTTTCGCGGCGTTCAGATCATCGATGATCGTCTCGAAGACCTTCTCGCGCTCCGTCCGCGGCAAGGCGATACCCTCCGACGACGAGGCAATCAGCTTCAAAGGCACATCTCCCCACAACGAAACCAGATTATAATAGGCGATAGCCCGCAGGAAGCGCGCCTCTCCGATCATCTGCGTCTTCGTCGTTTCATCCAGGCTGCTGCTTTCCATACCCTCGATAAAGGCGTTCACCTCGGAGATCACCTTGTACATACCGCTCCAGGCCAGCGAAATGAGATTGTTCATCGGAACAGCCGACAGCGAGGCCAGTCTGTCACCATCGTCTCCGCTCCGTTGCGACCAGACAAGACCACTGCCCACCAAGGGCACCTCCTGCCACATCTGACCGTAGGCCGAGCTCTCCGTCATGTACCCGTAACAGCCCAACAAAGCCTGTTCGGCATTTTCCTGACTGGAAAAAATGATCTTGCTGTTCTGCGTATACAAGGGTTCCTCATCGAGACAGGAGGTCAGGAAACCTGCTACGACAAAAAGAATACCATACGCTATATTTCTCTTCATATCCATTAGTTTTAAGCATTTAGAAAGTCAGGTTGAGACCGATAATATAAGAACGCGGCGTAGGATAGGAGCTCATGTCCACTCCCGGACGGAGTCCGTCGAAAGCAAAGCTGTTCACCTCGGGGTCGTAACCGCTGTAAGCGGTGATGATGAAGGCATTCTTGACCGAGAACGACAGGGAGCAATAGCGGATACCTACCTTCTTCAACCACTGGGCCGGCAACGAATAGCTCAACGAAATGTCCGAGCAGCGCAGATAGCTTGCATCTTCGATATAGCGGTCCATGGTATAGTCTCCGAGAACGAATTTCGAACCGGGATAGCTGTTCGAAGGATTGCTGCTGGTCCACATGTTCTGGTAGGCCTGACGGGTCAGGTTGTTGGCCTTGGTTCCCGGCGTATTGATATAACGGTTGTTCGTATTGAGGCGATCGATCCCCGCAACTCCGTTGAACGATGCCGACAGCGACAGCCGCTTGTAGGAGACTTTGGTCGAGAATCCGTAGGTGAAATCCGGATTCGGATCTCCGATGATCGTACGGTCGTCATCGTCGATATCTCCGTCTCCATCCATGTCGACAAATTTAACATCGCCCGGCTGCGGATTGCTCTTGTGGGCCAGGGTATAATACCCGACCGTTCCGTCGGCCTTGATGTACTTCACGCCCTGATCGGTAATATCCTCCTTCTGAACGATACCCTGCGTCTTGTATCCGAAGAACTGTCCCGGAGCCTCGCCTGCCAGGAAGACATGCGCCACACCGAAATGGCTACCCAACGAATTGCCGTAAAAGCCCACTTGCTTGCCCAGACATCCGAAATCCGTGGGAAGCAGTCCCAGATCCGTAATCTTCGACTTGTTGAATCCGATGTTTCCGTTCACGCTCCATTTCCAATCCTTGCTGTCGATGATCTGTCCGTTCAACGAAACCTCGACACCCTGGTTATCCAGACCGCCCTGGTTGTAGTAAGTCGAGCTGAAACCGGCCGATCCGGGCAGCGTACGCGAAATCAACAGATCGCTCGTCTTTTTCTTGTAGATGTCCACCGTTCCGCTCAACCGCGACTTGAAGAAACCGAAGTCAACACCGACGTTCCAGGAGGCCGTCTTCTCCCACCTCAGACTGCTGTTCGAAAGATTCGTGACGATCATCGTCTTCAAGGCGTTACCGTTGCCGTCAGCATAGATGATGTCGCCCGACGAGTTCTGTCCATACATCGAGAAGGTCGAATAGGGGTCGATCGACTGGTTGCCGGTCACACCGTAGCTGACACGGATTTTCAACTGGTTGAGCCACGAAACATCTCGCAGGAAATCCTCCTGCTCCATACGCCAGGCCACCGATGCCGAGGGGAAATAGCCCCAGCGATTGCCTTTGGCGAATTTCGAGGAACCGTCGGCTCGGAACGAAGCCGTCACCAGATAACGGTCCAGGAACGACAGGTTCACACGAGCCAGATACGAGAAGAGCTGATAATCTTTCTGTTCGGGTTGGAAGACCTGAACCGTTCCAGCCTTGTTCATACCGTTCTCTCGCAGCTCGAAGAAGGTGAACTGTGTACCGATCGTATTTTCATTAAGATAGTTGTAATCGTCGTAGGTCACACCCAGCGTGGCGTCGATCCGGGCCAGGTCTCCGATCTGACCGTTGTACGTCACGAGGTTCTCGATCGAGTAGTTGTTGCGGTTGAGCGCCGAAATCGAAAGCAGGCCCTTGTTGTTCATTCCCTGATAGAGCTCCATACCGTACCAGCGCTTACGGTCGTTGGTTGTCAGATTGCCGCCCGTACGCAGATTGTAGCGGAAATTCTTCGAAATATCCCACGTCAGGTTGAGACTGGCTCCGAAGACCCGGTTCACGGACTTGTCCACATAGTCGTTCAACCAACTCAGAACCGTCGTCTTGTTCTCGTTCGTAAAGCTCGGGTCGCCATCCGGCATCTCGAACGGAGCGTAGTCAAGCGCCGTACGCGAAACGGCTCCGGTGGCACCTCCCAGCGTATTACCTCCGGCCATCATGTCATTCTCGCGGATCGAGCCGTTGAGCAGAAGTTCCATCTTCACGCTCCGGGCCAGCTGGGCCGTCAGGTTGGCCCGCAGGTCGCCCTGACGCAATCCGGTCTGCTTGACCGTTCCTTCTATATCTTTGAAATTGGCCGAAATATAATAGGTCATCTTGTCCGTACCGCCGTCGACCGAAAGCGAATAGTTCTGCGAGAAGGCCGAAGTGTAGATCTCCTTCTGCCAGTTGCGGTTCGACACCAGGTTGTACGTACTCGGATCTCCCGGATCGTATTTCGACTCCGAACCGCTGAATACATAACGGATTTCGTTGCCTACCTTGTGGAACGGATACTGCTGAATGTCGGCAATACGCGAATTGCGGTAGTCGGCATACTCCGAAAGATTGATCATCTCCAACAGGTTGGAAGGCTCGGCAATGGTGAAAGTCGCCGAAGCCTGCACCCGGGCGGCACCCGACTGTCCGCGCTTGGTGGTGATCAGAATGACGCCGTTGGCTCCACGCGAACCGTAGATAGCCGTCGAGGAGGCATCCTTCAACACCGTAATGTCAACGATGTCCGCGGGGTTGAGCTGCGAGAGGGGATCCTGTTGGATCTGGAAGTCTCCGCTGATTCCCGAGCTGGAAAACTCGCCGGTCGATGCCTGCGGTACGTTGTCGATCACATAGAGCGGCTGATTGTCTCCGCGAAGCGAGTTGGCTCCGCGAATCGTCACCGATGATGCGGCGCCGACGGCCGACGAAGCCGAACTTACGACCAGACCGGCAATCTTGCCTTCGAGCAGGCTGTTGACCGACGGCAGAGCCATGTCTCCTTCCGAAGGTTTGATATTGGTCAATGCTCCCGTGACATCTCCCTTGCGGGCCGTACCGTAGGCCACAACGACCACTTCGTCGAGTGTCTGGGCATCCTCCTTCAACTGAACATCGATCGCAGTCTTCGTACCTACGGCAATCTCCTGCGTGGTGTATCCAATAAAGGAGAAGACCAGCACGGGATTGGTCCCGGAGACGTTGAGCTGATACTTGCCGTTGCTGTCCGTCGTCGTACCGATCGTGGTACCCTTGACATAGACGCTCACTCCGGGCATACTGATGTTCTTGTCATCGGTAACGGTTCCGCTGACACTCCGTTGCTGCGCAAAAACCTGGCTGCAACATGCAAGAATGCAGAATGCACCGAGAAGAACAATTCCGTAAATTTTCTTCATGGATGAAAGGTTTTAGGTTAATAATTCGGTCGATTTTTAAAAAAATCATAAATCCAAAAGGATTTCACGTCAAAATTAAAAACAACCCCCGGGTTCGATGTTCGAAAATCATCTTTCCGACTCCAAAAATCGTCCAAACATAAAAAAACGCAGCAGGAAGGCCCTGCCGAGGGGGGGGGTGCAAATAAAGTTGGAAAATTCACGCTCTTTTTCTATTTTAGAGGAATGAAAAACAGGATACCCAGCATCTGCATACTTCTCTATATGGTGTGTACCGGACTCTTCGCCGCGCCCTGCGGAGCGACGGCCGGAGAGCAGTACAACTTCCGGCAGATTACGCCCCGCAACGGAATGCTCTCCAACGTCCGATGTGTCCATGCCGAAAAACGGGGATTCGTATGGATCGGCTCTTCGACGGAGGGGCTGATGCGTTTCGACAACTACCTTCCCCGACGCTACTCTTCGCACGACAAGGGGGAGAATGCCCTGCCGGGCGACAACATCGTCCAAATCGCCGAAGACAGTCTCGGGCAAATCTGGGTCTTGACAAACAAGGGGCTGGCACGCTACCGCCCGGCGACCGACGATTTTTTCATCCCCCAACAGAGTTCCGAAGCGGGGGGGGGAAATCTCATCGTCCACTGTGCTCGACCGGTCCCGGGCGGCATGCTCTTCGGATCACAAAACCAGATCTTCCGGTATGACTATGCCGACGACAGGATCCGTCTGATGCTGAGCTTCCGCAGCGAGTCCCCCTACCCCATACATGCGCTGTATCTCCTGGAAAACGGGAATTTCCTCTGTTTCAACCGTTGGCGCGGTTTGCTGGTGATAAATCCCCAAACCGGAGAAGCCCGACAGCCGATATTCGGAAGCAAAAAAGAGAATTTATCGATTCTGGTCGATTCGCAGGGCCGGATCTGGTTGTCTCCCTACAACCGCGGCATCGAATGTTTCGACAAACAGGGGAATCGGATAGCGGTCTACAATACCGCAAATTCGGAATTGAGCAACGACGTGGTTCTCTGCATGATCGAACAGGAGGGCAAGATCTGGATCGGGACCGACGGCGGGGGCATCAACATCCTCGATCCGCAGACGAAGAGGATCTCGGTATTGAAGCACCTTCCCGGAAACCCGTACACGCTGCCATGCAATACCATCCGCTCGCTGCACGGCGATGCAAACGGCACGATCTGGGCCGGACGGGTCCGCGGCGGACTGATCATCATCCGCAAATCAGGCATGAAAACCTACGTCGGCACTCGACCGATGAATCCCGACGGATTGAGCGCCGAATCGGTACTCTGCCTCTACCAGGATCCGGAATCCGAACAGGTGTGGATCGGAACCGATGACGGAGGCATTAACCGCTTCGACCCTCGCACCGAACAGTTTACCCATTATCCGGCAACCTTCGGATGCAAAATAGCCTCCATCACCGGGCTGTCCCGCCAGGAGTTGCTGCTGTCGATCTTCTCGAAGGGGCTTTACGCATTCGACAAACGCACGGGACGTCTCTCCGCATTGAACTGCGGAGACAGCCTGCTCCGCTATCAGACCATGTACAGCGGACAATCGGTGAATCTGCTGCAAGAGAGCGACAGCACCATCCTGCTGCTCTCCAAACCGACGTATCGGCTCCATATACGATCGCGCCATATGGAAAAGTTCGATACGCCGGAATGTCTCCATGGCGGCATTCCCATCGCCAGCCAAGAGGGAAAAAGCTATTTCCACGACTATCGGTATGTCTATGAAACGGATCTGCAGTCGAAGCGTATCAAGGTACTCTTCGGAACAGGGGTCGACACCCTGATCAACAGTGTAGCACGTTCGGCAGAGGGGATCTTCTGGCTTGCCACAGACAAAGGGATCCTGCGGCGCCGACCCGGAGCAGCATCACCCGAAGAGATTGCAACCCCCTTCTTCCGGACCATGCAATCCATCGTCTGCGATACCCGGCACCGCGTCTGGACCGGGACCGACAACGGTATCTTCGTCTGGTTGCCCGAAGCTGGTCGTTTCATCCCATCCGAGGAGTCCGAAGAGGCCGTCTGGAACGAATTCCAGCCCAAAGCCCGGCTCGCGGCCGATGACGGCAGCGTCTATCTGGGCGGAATAGAAGGACTGGTGCATATCAGCACCGTTTCAACACCGCCGACCGAGGATGCCCCCGCTATCGAACCTCTGGACATCGTACTCGACGGCGAACGGATCGCCAATCGCCCCGCCCGGGAAAAACTCCGGATTCCGTGGACCAACAAGACGCTCATTGTCCGCATCCAAGTCCAGGAGGACGATCTTTTCCGCAAGCGTCTTTATCGATTCCGTGTCACCGGAGACGACTACAACGAAGAGATCGATTCCAACACGCCGGAACTTACGCTGCGGAATCTGCAGCCGGGAAACTACCTCATCGAAGCAACCTGCAACACGCGGGAAGGTGAGTGGATTTCGTGGAGACCCGTTCTGCGCTGCGTGGTCAACCCACCATGGTACAAGACGGAGTGGTTCACGGCCTTATGGCTGATTATCGCAGCGGGGCTCGTACTGGGAGTCTTCTTTCTGCTGCTGCGCCGCAAGGAGCTCCGCCTGCAGCGCGAACTCGAACACCACAGACAGCAGATCGCAGAAGAGAAGGTACGCTTCCTGATCAACATCAGCCACGAACTGCGTACGCCGCTCACACTGATCCTCGGACCGTTGGGACGGCTGATCAAGAGCGAACCGAATGCCGCCGCCGACCGTTCGCTGCTGAAAAAGATCTACAAGCAGGCCCAACGGATGAAGGAGCTGATCAACATGGTCCTCACGCTGCGCAAGATGGAAATGGGCGTCACAACACTCCATCCCCAGATCCGGGACCTGAACGAATGGGTACGGGAGATCGTGGAAGATTTCCGCCTCGAAGCCGACGAACGGGAGATCGAACTCCGGGTGGAGGAGGACCCGCAGGTGGGAGAACGCAGTTTTGACACGGAGAAATGCATGGTCGTGTTGAGCAACCTGTTGATCAACGCACTCAAGCACAGCCCGGACCACAGCCGAATCACGATCCGGACCGAGTATGTGGCCGCACGGAACCGGATTCGGATTTCGGTGATTGACCGAGGCTGCGGATTGACGGGCGTAGATGTGGAGCGTCTGTTCACTCGCTTCTACCAAGGCGACAGCGAGCGAAGCGGTTCGGGAATCGGTCTTTCGTATGCAAAGATTCTGGTAGAACAGCACGGCGGAACGATCGGTGCGGCGAACAATCCCGACGGTGGAGCGACGTTCCATTTCGAACTGCCGGCGACACTTTCCGAGGAGACGATCGAACACGCCCCCCGAAACTACCTCAACGAGTTGCTCGAATCGGAACACCCCGAAGAACTGACCGATACGAAGGCCGATCTGTCACAACTCTCGGTGCTCATCGTCGAGGACGACAAGGAGCTGGTCGGCTACCTGAAAACGGAATTCGCACCGAGAACGAAAAATCTCCATACGGCAGGAGACGGCGTCGAAGCGCTGGAAATTCTCGAAAAGGAGCCGGTCGACATCATTGTCAGCGACGTGATGATGCCCCGGATGAACGGATATGAACTCTGCCGGCAGGTAAAGGACCGCATTACCATCAGCCACATCCCGGTTATTCTGCTCACGGCACGGAACGATGAACAGAGCCAGTTGCTCGGTTACAATCACGGTGCGGATGGATACATGGCCAAGCCTTTCGAGATCGAGATGCTCGCGGCAATGATTGCCAACCTGCTCCGCAACCGGGAACTGATCCGGGAACGCTATCGGCAACCCAATGTCATGCCGGCACCCGAGGAGACGGCATTCAGCGCTGCGGACGAACAGTTTCTGACCAAGTTGCGGAATCTGATCGAGGTGAATCTTCAAGAGGTGGAGTTCAACATTCCGTACCTGTGCCGGGAGATCGGCATGAGCCGTACGGTGCTGTACAACAAGTTGAAGTTGTTAACGGGTCTGAACGTCAAGGAGTACGTAACGAAGATCCGTATCGAACGGGCCTGCCGGCTCATCCGGGAGACGAATATCTCGATTACGGAGGTAGCCGAACAAACGGGCTTCTCCTCGTCGCGGTATTTCAGTACGGCCTTCAAGCAGTACATGGGCATGACGCCCTCGCAGTACAAAAACGGCCCGCAAACGGAGCAGGAATCGAAATCTCCCCAAACCAAGGAAGAGATCCACAAACAAGAAGAGCAATAAAGCGGCCGAAGCAAAAAGAGAGGCGAGAGGGAGGGGGGGGGTCCGCTGCAAGCGAAGTGCAAAACTGGCTTGTTGCAAAGCGTCGGTTAATAGGGCGGGGTGATGAAAAAAGCAACAAGAAAGATGTGGACAAAAAATGCGAGCGCCGGAGAGGGTTTGCTTGCAAACCCGCAAATAGTCGCCCAGCCCCGGCTTAAGAAGCCGGTTTTAGGGGCAAAGGGCCCTTTGTGGGGTTTTCAGGCCAGTTCCGCGCATCGACCGTTGCCGCACTTTGTTTTTTGCGGAAAAAGGAAACTCGGAAGTCCGAGCGCCCGGAAGACAATGTTAACCCGCCTCGAACGAGAGTGCGGAACTCTTTTATAACCTATAAACAAGCAATTTCTCATATAGATTGCTGGAAATACAACAAAAAATTCTTGCCGACTATTTTAGTCATAGATAGCATTATTCCAGTTATAGCTAAAATTACTTGCCGGCATAATTTTCTAGTTTTACGGTACCAAAAAGGTACCCGTGAAACCAAAAACGGAATTCGATCTGTATGTCAGCACAGCGGTTCGTCAAAGACGTATCGCTCAAGATATTACGCAGGCTGATCTGGCCATCGGAATCGGAGTAAGCGACGGTTTCATATCCCAGGTGGAGAGTCCGAAGAGTCCTTCCAAATACAATCTCAACCATCTGAACAAAATCGCGAAATTCCTCGGCTGTTCGCCCCGGGATTTCCTCCCCGAAAAACCGCTTTAACCCCTCCGGCCGGTCATGATGCGTCTGCTGTCGATCATCATCGCACTCGTCGCGGCTGGGCTCGCCGCCTTCGGACGTCCACCCGTCGGCATCGCCTTCTACGACGTCGACCGAATCTACGACACCGTCCCTGCCCTCTTCTACGACGACTCCGACTATACACCCGACGGACGCTACGCCTGGAATACCGAACGTTACGAACGCAAGATCCGGAACACCGCCGCCGTGATCGACTCCATGGGCCTCGACATCGTGGCGCTGTGGGGCGTCGAGAACGAACAGGTCGTACGCGACCTTGTCGCAGCCTGCAGCGGCGAATACTCCTACCTGCACCGTACGCTCAATACGCTCGATGGAATGGATCTGGCACTGCTCTACTACGGCGACCGCTTCTATCCCGAACGGGTAGAGGTCGGACGACGTTATCTCTATGTCGAAGGAGAACTCGACGGTCGGGAGGTGGGACTGGCGCTCTGCGGCGACACATGGACCTCCGAATGGCTCATCGGCGACCTGCGTGAAGAGCATCCCGGCATACCGCTCATCGTGCTCGGAAGAGTCGGAAGGCTGCACGCCGAACGTTTCGGGCTGCACGACACCTCCGCCCGTGCCGAAAAGGCCGGAAGAGGAAACATACGGGCCTCCGGACGCTGGATCATGAGGGACCGGATCCTCGTCGACACGCTGCTGAAAGCATCCGGAGGTGATGTCTACGCCCGCCGCTATCTGCTTGACCCTAAGAGCGGTGAACCCCTCAGAACGTATGATCGCAGGATTTATCGCGGAGGTTACGGATATTCGCTTCCCGTCTTCACATATATCGGGCTGTGAGATTTGGAATTTCCGAAAAGTTTTCTTATTTTCGCAATCCCTCTGAACCGAACTACTCTTTTTCAACGCGGGCGAACGATCGTCACCGCGATTTTTTCGGGTCCGAGGGGTTGATTTTGTGAAATTTTTTTTATTTTTATAGATACAATTCAAAAAACACGAAACTATGGCAGACGTTAAACGAGTCTACACCTTCGGCAACAAAGAGGCCGAAGGAAATGGCAAAATGCGGGAACTGCTCGGCGGAAAAGGTGCAAACCTCGCCGAGATGAACCTCATCGGCATACCCGTTCCTCCGGGATTCACCATCACCACGGAAGTGTGCACGGAATACTACAGCCACGGCAAGGAGGCGGTCATCAAACTTCTCAAACCCGAAGTCGAGAAGGCCATGACCAACATCGAGAAGCTCACCGGCATGAAATTCGGTGACAAGGAGATGCCGCTGCTCGTTTCGGTACGTTCGGGAGCCCGCGCCTCGATGCCCGGCATGATGGACACGATCCTCAACCTCGGAATGAACGACCAGGCCGTCGAAGCCGTTGCCAAACGTACGGGAAATCCCCGTTTCGCATGGGACTCGTATCGCCGTTTCGTACAGATGTACGGCGACGTCGTACTCGGCATGAAACCCGCCTCGAAGGAGGATCACGACCCCTTCGAGGAGATCATCGACACGCTCAAGAAAAAACGCGGCGTGAAGAACGATACCGACCTGACGACCGACGACCTGAAAGAGCTCGTCAAGGAGTTCAAGGCCGCCGTCAAGAAGCAGACCGGCGAGGACTTCCCGACCAATCCCTGGGATCAGCTGTGGGGCGCCATCTGCGCCGTCTTCGGATCGTGGATGAACGAGCGGGCCATCCTCTACCGCAAGCTCAACAACATCCCCGCAGAGTGGGGCACGGCCGTTTCGGTCCAGGCCATGGTCTTCGGAAACATGGGCAACAACTCCGCAACGGGTGTCGCCTTCTCGCGTGACGCCGCGACGGGTGAGAACATCTTCAACGGCGAGTATCTGATCAACGCCCAGGGCGAGGATGTCGTGGCCGGCATCCGCACCCCGCAGCAGATCACCATCGAAGGATCGAAGCGCTGGGCCAAGGCGCAGAACATCTCCGAGGAGGACCGCAAGAACAAATATCCCTCGCTCGAAGAGGTGATGCCCGAGGTATACAAGGAGCTCAACGAGATCCAGCACCACTTGGAGCAGTACTTCACCGACATGCAGGACATCGAGTTCACGATCCAGGACGGTAAACTCTGGATGCTCCAGTGCCGCAACGGCAAGCGCACGGGTGCCGCCATGGTGAAGATCGCCATGGACATGTTGCGCGAGGGGCTGATCGACGAAAAGACCGCCGTGCTGCGCTGCGAGCCCGCCAAACTCGACGAACTGCTCCACCCCGTCTTCGACAAGAAGGCCATTGCCACGGCTCAGGTCATCACCAAGGGTCTGCC
>CALUJN010000013.1 GCA_944320985.1 uncultured Alistipes sp.
ATGATTCCCACGCCGCCGTTGCTCATTCCGGCGCCGAGGAACGGTGCATCAACCTTCATCGACAACTCACTCAAGCGGTTGTTCTCCATGGCTCCGATGAAGGTATAGAGCACATTCAGCATCTGGGCCATGCCCGTATTGTTTATCTCCAGAGGCTGGGAACGCCGTTTGATGAAGAGTTGGGCCGTCGAGCTCTGCATCTCCTTGTCGGTGAAGATGCTCACGATGGGCTCCTCGTTATCCGGAACGACGATCACCTCCTTCTTCGGGGCATCGGCCGCCGGAGCCGGAATATCGCTCATCAACTTCTTGATCTTGGCTTCAACAGCCTCGGCATCGAGATCGCCCACCACAACGATGGCCTGGTAATCGGGGCGGTACCACGTATGGTAAAAATCCACAAGTGCTTCGTGCGGGAAACTTTCGAGACCCTCAAGATGCCCGATCAGATTCCGGTTCTCATAGAGCGTACCTTTTCCGAGGGCCTTGATCAGTTCGATCGACGAACGCCACGAGGCACCGTCACGGGTCCGCAACTCCTCCTTGATGACACCGCGCTCGGAGTCGATCTCGTCAGGTTCCAGGGCGATAAAATGCGACCAGTCGTGCAGAATGAGCAGCGCCGAGTCGATGATTCCTTCGCGTACGGTCGGCACGGAAGAGATGTTGTAGACAGTCTGATCCCAGCTGGTCGCCGCATTGAGATTTGCGCCAAACTTCACGCCGATCTTTTCCAGATACTCGGTCAGCATCTTGTCGGGCAGATTCCGGGTACCGTTGAAGGCCATGTGCTCCAGGAAGTGTGCCAGGCCCTGCTGGGCATCATTTTCCTGAATGGCCCCCACGTTGTGCAGCAGGTAAAATTCAGCCTGCCCCTTGGGTTTTTCATTGTGACGGACATAGTAGGTCAGTCCGTTCTCAAGACGGCCCGTGCGAAGCTCCTTGTCAGGAGCGATCGGTCCCATAAGGCGTTGCAATTCAGCAATCCGGGCCTGTTGATCCGTCTGCGCTACGCCCGTTAGGCCCAGCAGCAGAAGCATTGAGAGAATGAGGATTCGCTTCATAACGTGTTTGAGATATATTTAATACAACGATACATTCCGTTATTTATTGCGACGACGGACCCAAATTATGACACTAAACAGCAACAGAACGCCCGGGAAGACGCCACAATAAAGGGTCTTGAGCCAGCCATTGGCAGCCTGCGTGAGTCGGACGTGATCGTCGGGCGGACGTACCCGGCTGGTTTCGAGCGGGAATTCACCGTAGCTCATCTGCTTGAACACGGCCTGGATAACCGAGAAGTTCGTTGCGGGAATTCCATTGCGCGTGGTGTTCAGTTCGCTGCTTGCAAAGCAATCGGAATCTCCGATGACGACAATGCGCTGCTCGCGTCCGTCGACCTCCCGGGTCAGATACTTCATCAGGCTGTAGGGTTTTTCAATCTCCCCGCGCTGCGGATCACAGGTCGGTACTTCATCCACGAAATTCGTAGTCTGTCGTTCGTTCCAGACGCCGGTCGAGTCGGTCCGGATACAGTCAACCACCGAGAATCCCCGGTCTTCCGTCTGCTCGACGCCGCAAGCCGACAGCGTTGCAAAGCAATCCTTCTGACGAATGGCCTGTCGGATCGAGTTCGACAGCTCACCGAACTCATCCGTGAAGTAGCCCACCATGACATCGGCCAGGAACTCCCGCGTAGGACGTACCAGCATGTCATCCGTGAACCGCAATCCGAGGGGTTCGAGCAACGGATTCATATTCTCCTGCCGACGGGGTTCTCCCAGAATAACCAGATTGCCGCCCCGCTCGATGAAGTCCAGATAGTTCTTCATCTCCGTCTCCGAGAAGGAGCTGCGCATGTCGGAGATCACCAGGATACCCACCTCGGGATCCACGGGCTGTTCGAGCGAAAGATTTTCGACACGGAAGCCCTCGTTGACCAGCGAATAGCGGAACGTCACCTCCCGGGCAAAGAGTCCGTAGCCGCGAACACCGTAATTGTCGATGCTACGCTCTTCGTGTCCGGTGACGAATCCCACGCGGGGCGTCGGAGCCACAAGCGTCTTCAGGGCCGTAGAGATCTCCGCCTCTCCCGGCTGGCGCATGTTGTCCTCATAGATTCGCAGGAAGACCCGCTGTCCGTTCTCGCGTTCGATCAACCGCACGAACCGATAGCGCTCGCCCGAAAGGTCAACCGTCTTGGCCACCTCCTCGTAGGGCAGGAAACGGTCCGGATCCCAGTCGTTGATCTTGCAGAGCGTATCCATACGCTGCTTGTCATCCAGATCCGGGAAACGCTGATCGAGGAAGGGATTGTGCGCCCGATGATAGTAGTAGACATAACGGGTCTTCATCTCGGGCTTGAAGCGGACGTAGTTTTCAAAACGCTGCAGGTCGTAATTCCGCGACGCAGGCATCCCCTGATAGTAGTTGTCCTCGAGCATGTTGACGTAAGTTGTCATTGTCAATCCGCCCGTCAGCTTCGACACTACCTCCTGGCTGGCCACAGAGAGCGTATTGCGTTTGGTCTGCGTTCCGTCGTAATAGTGGACCATCTTGGGTCGCGAAGTCAGATACCCCAGCCCAAGGACGACCACGAAGACCGTTCCGTAGCGGAGCATGTTTCCCGCGAAGGAGGCTTTCGAACGTTCGCCGTGAAGCTTGATGATCGACAAGGCCAGGAACATCAGAACCACAAGCAGGAAATAGAGCAGATCGGCACTGTTGACCAATCCGTCCATGAAGGTCTTCGAACGGCCGGAAATCGAAAGCCAGTAGGTCAGATCACGTACGAAGTCGATCTCCTGTCCGACCTGTCCGATGAAGTTTAGTACGGCCAGCACGGCCAGCGTACCGATGGCCGCAACGACCTGATACTGCGTGATGGTGGACATGAAGAGTCCGATGGCGGCGTAGACACAGACCGTAAGATAGAGTCCCAGCAGCGCCACAAGCACCATCATGATGTCGAAATCCTTGACGATGATCCAACTCAGGAAGAACTCCAGGAGCAGAATGGCGACAAAACCCAATCCATAGACGAGCGTTGCGAAGTATTTCCCGAGAATGATCTGCACGTTCGAGACAGGCGACGAATAAAGCAGTTTGATCGACCCGGAGCTCAACTCGCGGCTCATCAACCCCATGGTAAGCAGCGGGATGTAGAGATAGAGATTTTCAAGCATGCTGGTTATCACACCGCCGTAGCCGCCGAAAATACTCGACGTAGCGGCATAGAGCCGGTAGCCGAGCGCCTGCTGGCGAAGCAGATCGGCGATCTGGGTGCAGAACTCGACTCCGGCCTGAAAGGCGAAGACGATCAGAATCAACCAGGCGATCGGAGAGTAAAACAGAACCCTGAGTTCCGTTTTCATGATTCTAAGTATCGATCTCATGATGAATGCGAATTATTCGGATAAGACTCGTTTCATTTTCCGGAAAGTTTGGCAAAAACCGTATCGAGGGACTGCTTTTCGAGGAAGATCTCGCTAAGTTGCCATCCTCCGTCAACGCTTCGCCGCATAATCTCATGTACGATGGAGTCATCTCCTTCGAAATGGATACGCAGGCGCCGGGGCGTGATACGCTCTATGCGTCGTACCGTCGGGATCGACAACAACACCTCGTCGCTCGGGGCAGCATCCATCATCGCAACAAGGGTTGACGGTGCCGCACAATTGTTGAACTCGGCAAGCGTTCCCGAAAAGACCATCCGTCCGTGTTCGATCATCTTGATCTGGTCGCACAGCGCCTGCACCTCGGGCAGGATGTGCGTCGAGATGAGCACGGCACGCTCTTCGGCGATCTCGCGGATCAGCTGTCTGACCTGAACGATCTGGTTGGGGTCCAGGCCGTTTGTCGGTTCATCGAGGACCACGAACGGCGGGTTGTGAATAATCGACTGAGCGATTCCCACACGCTGTTGATAGCCTCCCGAAAGATTCCGGATCAAGCGCCGGGAATACTCCGTCAGACCGCATTTGCGTTCGGCACGCTCGATGGCCGCCGGGATCTCCGATTTCGGGATGCGACGGATATCGGCACAGTGCCAGAGATATTCGTCGACCGTAAGTTCGGGATGCAACGGAGCCCGTTGCGGCAGGAACCCCAGGAGTTTCTTGGCCTCGATGGGGTTCTCGCGGATGTTGATTCCTCCGAGCAGCACATCGCCCTCGGTCTGGTTCAACACGCCGCAAATAATGTTCATCGTCGTGGATTTTCCGGCGCCGTTCGAGCCGAGCAGGCCGACGACACCCCGCTCGCAGATCTCGAAATTGATGTCCCGGATCGCCCAGTTGACACTGTAGCGATGCGAAAGGTTCCGGACTTCGACTATTTTAGGTTTGTTTTCCATGGTTTAACCGCGTTGACGTTTGACGATAAGGGCGATCCCGGCCAGCAGCAACAGACCCGGAACGATACCCATCATGGCAATCTTGTTCCATTTGCGGGCGGGTTTGCCCGGACGGATCTCGTTGTCGATCGGATCCGGATGCGAGGTGTCGACCGGGAACTGGTCGTAGGACATCCAGCGGAAAGCGCCGCTGATGAGCGAGAAGTTGCTCGACGCAAACCAGTATTGGGCCGAAAGGCCGCTGTTGCTGATACAGTCGGCATCACCGCTGACCACGATGCGCTGCTCCTTGTCGCCGACCCGGCGCGTAAGGGCCACACTCAACAGGTATTCACCCTGGCGCTCCCCAGCAGCCGGATTGAACTGCGGCACATCGTCGATGAAGTCGGTCGTCTCGCGCTCGTTCCACACCCCTTCTGAATCGGTCACAAGCAGCGGAATGCGGCGGAAGGTCGAATCGTTACCCCAGGGACGGATCTCAACACCTCCCGGAACAGCCATCCGATAGCCATAGTTGCGCAGTTTGCCGAAACGCGGATAGATCTCGGCCGCAGACTCCGCAATGACGGCAGGCAGCAGCGTGGGATCCTGATCTTTGGTCGGCTGCACAAGCAGATCCTCACCGAATTCAAGTCCCAACATATGGGCCAGCGGATTCATAACCTCGGCACGGTTCATGTCGGCCAGCAGATAGAGATTGCCGCCGCGGGCAATGTAGGCATCAAGCCGGGCCTGCTCGACCTCCGAAAGCGGTGTCTTCAGATCCGCCAGCACAACGATGTCGATTCCTTCGGGAATCTCCTGCTCGGCCAGGTTCAGCTCTTCGGGCGTGAATCCCTGATTGACGAGTGAATTGCGGAACGTAAGGTTGTGGCTGAAGAGGTTGTAGCCCCGGTCGCCGGGATTATCCATCGTGCGGTCCGAATGACCGGTGATGAGCGCCACGCGGGGCGAGGGATCCAGGAAGCGGCGGAAGGCAGCCGAAATCTCGGCCTCTTCCGGATGTTTCTCTATATCGTCGAACATGCGCAATACGGTCGACTGCCCGTCTCCGTACTCAACCAGGCGGATGATGTGGTATCCCTCGGGGGCAAGGTCGATCATCCGGTCGATCTGTTCCTTGTTGAGCAACTTGCGGAACTTCATGCCGTTGGCCTCACAGACAATGCGGGCCAACTCCTCGTCCGAGCGTCCCGGATAGCGTTCTCGAAGCTGGTCGTTGCCGCAGTCGGCCCAATAGTAGACATACTTCATCTTGATCTCGGGCTTGAAACGGAGATACTTCTCGAAACGACGAAGATCCGTATTCCGGTTGACCGGCATGACGGAGTAGGCATTCTGGTCGAGCACGTTCACATAGGTCGTAATGGTCATCGGGGCATCGAGCCGCGCCATGATGTCGAGACTCTCCCGGGCCAACGTATTGCTGTCGGGACGCGTTGCATCGAGGTAGAACTTGCATTCGGGGCGGGCCGAAACCAATGCCACGGCAATGAGCGACACACAGACTGCGCCGTAGGTCAAGATTCTGCGTCGCAGATTCCGCTCGGCACGGTCGGTGTTGAGCTTGATGACCGACAGCGAGAGGAAAAAGAGGATCAATGCCAGGAAATAGATCACCGCCTCACTGGGATTCATACCCGAAATGAACTCATAGACGCGGCCGCGAATCGAGAGCCAGTAGGTCAAATCGCGGATCAGTTCGGTGGATTGTCCGATCTCTCCGATGTAGTTCAGCGCTGCCAGCACGGCCAGCGTTCCGACACCGGCCACCACCTGGTAGGAGGTGATCGTCGACATGAAGAGTCCGATGGCCGAATAGGTACACAGGAGCAGGAAGATACCCAGCACGCCGGTCAGTGCGAACGGCAGGTCGAGATTCTCGACCGCGAAGCAGGCATAGATCACATAACCCAGGAGAATCAACGTAAGCGTCAATCCATAGGCCATGATGGCGAGGTACTTGCCCAGGATGATCGAGCCGTTGGAGATCGGCGACGAGAAGAGCAGTTTGATCGATCCGCTGGCATACTCGCGGCTCATCAGTCCCATCGAGATCAGCGGAATGTAGAGGTAGAGATAGTTCGTCACGGGCGGGAAGATGCCTCGCATGCCGGAGAAGAGGCCTCCGGTAATGGCATAGCCGCCATAGCCCATCAACTTGTTATGGATATAGGAATCCATGACCTCGGAGAAGCTCATCCCCACCTGGAAAGCGAAGATGACCAACACGAGCCACGCAACCGGCGAATAGAACATGGTATTCAGTTCGATGCGGGCGATACGCAGGGTGGAGTGCAGAAAATGGTTGGATTTCATGGATGCAAGAACGTTTCCTGATTGATCATTGTTTTTGTCCGCGTTTACCCGAGAGCTGCGCAAAGATTTCGTCAAGCGAGCTGCGCTCGATGTAGATTTCCCGCAGATCCCAATCCCGAAGGATGCTCTGACGAATATACTCGCGAGTCACGCTGCAGTCGTCCTGAAAACGAATGCGCAGCCGATTGCCGTCCAGAGGCTCGATCTGCCGCACGACGGCGATATCGCGAAGCGTCTCGAGCGGGGGCATCTCACCGAATTCGACAATAAAGCTCGTCGGTTCGATGTAGTTGTCGAACTCCTCCATCGTTCCCGAAAAGACCAGACGTCCGTGTTCGATCATCTTGATCTGGCTGCAGATGGCCTGGACCTCCGAGAGAATATGGGTCGAAAGCAACACCGAATGCGACGTTGCGATTTCGCGGATGAGGTTGCGGATCTCGACGATCTGGTTGGGATCCAGGCCGTTGGTCGGTTCATCGAGAATGACGAACTTCGGATTGTGCACAATGGCCTGCGCAATACCCACACGCTGCTGGTAGCCACCCGAAAGGTTGCGGATCAGCCGCGAAGCGTACTCCGTGATGGCACACCGCTCCATGGCCCGCCCCACCGCCTCGGGAATCCGTGCGGGATCCATCAACCGCAGATGGGCGCAATGGGTCAGATACTCGCGCACGGTAAGATCCGCATAGAGCGGTGGTTTTTGAGGCAAAAAGCCGATGTGGCGCTTGGCCTCAACGGGATTCTCCCGCAGATTCACCCCCTCGACCAGCACCTCGCCGCGCGTCTGGTTCAACACGCCGCAAATAATGTTCATCGTCGTGGATTTCCCGGCGCCGTTCGACCCGAGTAACCCCACTACTCCTTGATCGGTAATGTCGAAATTGATATCCTGGATGGCCCATTGTACATGGTACTTGTGCCACAGGTTTCTTACCGATACGACAGCATTGTCCATAAAAAAGTCGGTTGCAAATATTGGTATGGTTCCGATCGTCACCCCGCAACTCAACGGCTGCGGGATGACGATACATCAACATGATTATCGGCTAATATGAAGGTTGCCATCCGTTCGCTCCGCCGGTCTTACACAACACCTGCTTGATCTCACCGTAAGAGTATTCACCCGAGTCGTAATATGCGATCTGCTCATCGGAATAGTCTGCACGCTGTGTTTTGAGAATCAGCACGCGACCATCCGCCAGCCCGACCACAGCCCAGCGACCGCCATAGTTTTCTCCATCCATGGCCACGATATCGGCCGAGAAGGCATTGCTGATCAGCTCGCCTTCCGGCGTACGAGGCTCATAACGCTTGACCGGGAGCGTCGGATTCGAACGGTCGTAGACATACAGTTCGCTTCCCACGGCCAGGAACAGCAACGGATTATTGGTATAGGTTCCTCCCTTGTAATAGGACTGTGCATAAGCAAAGGTGGGCTTGCTCGGCAATCCCGTGATCTCATAGACCGCAGGTTCTATTGCTGTAAAACCGAATAAGCCGTACTCCTTTTCGATGGTAAATTCCTGGAAGCAGGTCTTGCCCTCCTTGTGGAAAACGATCGAGTAACCCATTCCAGTAGAATAGTCTTCGTTGTTGAAATGATCGATCGAGAGGACCTCCACGTCTTCGTCCATTCCTTCAAGCGACTGGTAGAGATCCGGGTTCCCTTCGGGCGTCGTGGAAGGATTCTTCAGCACGATAGCACGACCGGCATTCTGTTCTTCAGGATTGCCCCAGCCTCCAGTTCCGGTATCGCCCACCAGAATGAAACGGCGTTTCGCCCCGTCGAACAACAAACAGGCAGAGAAGTTTGAGAAGGGCGCCACAATCGGATAACAATCCACCAGCGGTTCTTCCTCGCCCTCGACCGTAAGCTGGTTGGGCAGGAAATAGCCGGAATGGAAAAGTTCGGCCGTATTCTTCAGACGGCTGTAAACATGTCCTTCAGCGTCCATAACCAGATCAATACGTCTCATGAACATGGCATCACGCACATAACCGAAACCTTCGGGATAAGTTCCTCCATCGAAAGCCTCCTCCAGATCGATGTCGCGACGGAAATCAAGCCCATCGACATCCACCGCCCCGTTTTCGGTCATCACAAGGATCTGACCGGCCGTGGATTCGTCCACGCAATAATGTTCGTGCATTTTGATAGGTTCGGCAGGAAGGTCCTCATCATTCTCCATAAAATAGACATCCTTAAAAACCTCAACCTTTGTTGGAATTGTTACATCCGTCTCCGTGGCTTTGATGAACGAGAACATGGTCTTGCCATCCTTTTCCGAAAGGACCATCGCTCCGTAATCATTGTAACGGCTCGTCACCGAAACGGATGCATAGGCGAAAGTCTGGAGTCCCGTCACAGGATCCGTCACCGTAAGGAGCAGGCGACCCCGCGAAATCAGAAAATCGGGGGTCCAGGAGAAATCGAGCGTATTCCAACCCGGTTGGGTGTAGATATCCTCCTCATTGTCGAGATCACGGATCAATTCCCACTTGTATTCAAGACGGTTCATGTCGCCTGTCCCGTTGACAAACTTGATGACGGGATGGATCTCGATAGACTCGCCCATCGAAAGGCGGAAATCCAGCGGAAGCGTGCTGCCCTCCTCCAATTCGATCGGTTTCAATTCGTTGACGTCTGTATAGTCATAATTGCCCTTGTCCTCGTAGCAGGCGGTCAGCAACCCGACGAGTCCGGCAGTCAGAATGAATATAGCTGTTTTTTTCATGGTTCTCCTCTTTTTTAGTAGACGGGGATGATCATTTCGGAGCCGTCGGCTTCGGTGATGTTGTTTTCACGAATATACTCCTTGAAGCCTAAAAGCAGTTTCCGCAACTCAGAGGGCTGAAGGCCTTCGATGTCGTTACGGCCGGAATAATCGTAGAAAGCCTCGAATTTCTCCTTCGAATAGGGGCCGAAATAAGCATTGGCGACATCTTCGGTCCACCACTCGGGACAGGTAGTGATGTCGTTGAAGCGTACGCAAACCTGCAGGCTGTTGCTGTAGCCCGGGTCGAACGCCTCATTGGCAACGATGTACAGCGTAAGTTTCACCTCTTCGGACTGCAAACGTTCGCTCTTCTTCAGCGTGATACGCAACTCGTCGCTGACCTTTCCGGCATGAAGCACCATCGGATGAATCTCATACTCGGACGGAACGGCCGTGGTCAGCGAGTCCACCACAACGGCCGCATAGGTACGATCGTAATCGGTCACGGAGCCGATCAGGTTGACCTGGAAGGTCACATCGAGCGTTTCGGCTCCGGGATAGAGAGAAAACGAACGAAGGATGTCGTTGACCGCTACGTTGTCATCATTTTTCTGCGTGAACCAGATTTTGTCCTTCGAATCGTAGGGGTCGATGTCCGCCCGACCGCAACTGCCGGCCAGGAAGGCAAGGGCCCAGCATCCGAGCACCATAATCTGTTTGAAACCTATCGTTTTCATGATTCTGAGTCGTTTTTCGGATTAGTTTACGGTTTCGTTTTCCGGAAGCGGGAAATAGAAGGCCTCATCCTTCATGCTCCGGGAAAACTTGGAGTCGAATTTTTTGTGATAATAGAAGATCAGGCCCTCTTCGGTGAAATCCCGACGGGCTTCGAGCAGCAGCTGTTCAACGAAACTCTCGTGATCGGTAATCAACCCATCGAGCATGTTTGCGCCACAATTCCGGCCCTTGCGAACGGCTTCGAGCATCGCCGTGGCATTGGTATAGTCGCCCTGCTCGGCATAATTCTCAGCCAGGATATAGTACATCTCCGAAAGGCGGATGACCGGCAGGATATCGAGGATCTCCGAAGATCCCGCCCCAGACGGCGTCGTGTAGCGCCGGGGCTTGTAGTAATAGCCGTCCTTGGAGAGCAGAACGGTCTTGCGGTAGTCCGATTCGCTGTCGTAAAGCGAAGAATAGTCCCACCCCATGACGAACTTCATGGTCGACGAGGAGGCGTACGTCTCGTAGTTCTTGATCAGGTTCACATCGCTCAATGCGAAGATCAGATCCTTGCACATCTTGTAATCACCGGCCACATCTCCCGCAGTGGTAAAATCAAAGAATTTGGTCTCCCAAACATCATAGACCATGTCAACAATCTTCTGAGCCTCGACAGCAGCCAGCGCGTTCTCTCCGGCATAACTGTAGACCCGGGCCAGCAGCGCCGTGATAGCGGCCATGTTCATACGGTAACCGCGGTAAGCATAGAAGGGGTCCTTCGGAGCATCGCCCCAGCCCGTATTGGCATAAAAACGGTAGTTGGGCTGCATCCACAGGTAGTGATCCTCGCTTCCATCGACCGAACGGTACGTATCGAACGGTTCGACAAGGGTATACGCGCGCGTCAGGTCGCGGATGACCCGTTTGAGCACCTCGGAGACGGGAAGATAGGCCTCGCCGGTCGAGGGGAACTGCTCGTAATAGGGGATCCAGTTGCGCGTGTCATTCTTGACAGGCGCCGGCGCGAAATAGGTGAGTACGACGAAATGGATGAAACCTCGCAGAGCCAACGCCTCGCCCAGAATCAGTTCCCGTTCGAGTTTTCCACCCTGGAACTTCGCATCGGATTCGTTCTCGATACGGCCGATGATGTTGTTACAGTTGGCAATGGCATTATAAGCCTCTCCCCAAAAGGAGGAGATCACCGATTTGGCATTGTCCGTCGTATATTTGAAGGAGGAGAAATCCTTGTAGGCATGACCGGTACTGAATTCGTAGGAGTCGTAGCACTGTCCGAGAACATCGGCCATGCCCCAAGTCAACTCTCGGCCATAGAGCGACGAGGAGGAGAGATTCTTGTAGACACCGTTCAGGGCTACGCGATAACCGGTTCCGACCTTGAACAGATCCTCTTCGGTCACTTCGTCGGCCGGATTGACATCGAGCCATTTTTCGCAGGAGACCGTCGACAGCAGAGCGAAGGATGCGAGGAGCAGGATATATGTTTTTTTCATGTTCGTCAAGTTTTTAGCGTGTTAGAAAGCCGCCCGGATCGAGAAGGTGAACGTACGGGCATAAGGATAGCTCAGTCCGCGTTCCTGCTTGACCGAAGAGACGTGGAAGAGATCGTTGGCGCCGATTTCGAGGCGCAGCATGCTCAGACGCAGCGGAGCGATCCACTCCCTTTTGAACTCGTAGCCCAAGGTCAGCGACGTCATTTCGAGCATGTTGTAATCCTGAACAAAACGCGACGTGGCACGCGTCTTCTGGACGCTCGAACGTCCGACCGTCATCTTCTTGTAGAGGGCATGCTGTCCCTCCTGGCTCCAACGGTCGGTCAACACGCGGCGGTCGACATTGGATCTATAGATGTCCACACCCTCAACCTTGTCGGCCAGCGTCTGGTTGTAACGCTGACCTCCGGCCTCGTAGAGGAACGTCGTATAGAGCGTGAACTGCTTCCACTGGAAGTTGAATCCGAACGAACCCTGGATCGTCGGATCGGTCGTTCCGAGGACCTGCTGCTGGGAGGTGATCCAGCTCGAGGTGATCTGTCCGTCTTTCGTAACAAAGACCTCTTCGCCCGTTGCCGGATTGATACCCAGCGACTTCATACCCCAGATCGAGTTAATCGAGACCCCTTCGACATACTGTGTGAAAGGCTTCGACATGAAGTCATCCTGAAAGATATTTCCGTTGTCGATCAGATCCTGCACACGACGGTTGTACTCCTGGAGCGAGTGCGAGATCTTCGTCAGCCGGTTGCGGTTGTGGGCCAGGTTGGCATTGAAGGTCAGGAAGAGATCGCGACGCTGGATGGCCGTGATGCGAAGGTCGACCTCGACACCTCGGTTCGAAATCTCGCCGATATTGTCACGATAGGTCGTAAAGCCCGTCGAGCTGGGGATCGTCACGTCGTTGATCAGATCCTTGGTCACTTTGTCGTAGTAAGAGAACTTCGTATAGAAGCGGTCGTTCCACAGACCCAGTTCGAATCCGACATCAAACGTATTGGTGGTCTCCCACGTCAGATCGGTGTTGCCCAACGCCTTGAGCGTGGCACCGAAACCGGTCTTGTACCACTCGTCCGAGAGAATCGTGTAGGTCGTGCGGGCAGCATAGGCCGGGAAGTTGATCTTACCGGTCTGGCCATAGGTGGCACGTACCTTCAGCAGCGACACGGGCGAATCCTTCATGAATTCGTAGTTGTGGATATTCAAGCCCACACCACCGGACCAGAACGGCGCAAAACGACGATCTTTTCCGAAGGCCGAGTTTCCGTCGAAACGGCACGAAGCATCGAGCAGGTAGATATCCTGGAAGCTGTAGTTGGCGGCCATCAGGAATCCGACGGTCCGAGAAGTGCTCTCCGTGCTGACCGGCTTGCTCTGAAGTTCCTGTGCATAGTTGATCGAGCTGAGGCTGCCCGAGGGGAAGCCCAGATAAGTAGCATTCAGGTTCGTACTGGTGTTGCTGAGGATATTGACACCGGCTTGAGCATTGATGTTGTGCTGTGCAAAACTGCGGTTGAACGACAGATAGGAGTTGAAGTCGTAACGCATGCCGTTTCCGCGTGACGTGGAGAGTGATCCGGCAGCCAGGTTCGACGTACTGAGCACAATCGGACTCTGCTTCGAAAGCGGATCATAGAAAATATCCGTATCGTCGATCGTCTTGGTGATGCTCAACTGCCCCTTGAGCAACAGATAAGGCGTGATATTCCAGTTCACCGAGAGGTTGTTGATAAACTCCTGGCTTTTCGAACGGTTGAAGTTCTGGAGTCCGGCCTCATAGAGCGGATTCTCACGATCCCGCGACGAATTATCCCAATTGCGGAGCGTCTCGAGGTAGTTGCCGTTCTCATCCATGTACTCATCATAAGGGAGTGCCGTGGTATACTTCGAGAACGAGCCATAGGGAGACTCTTCGGAATCCGTCTGCAGGAACGACGCATAGTTCTTGATCGAGACGTTGCGGTAGACGTACTGCAAATAAACACCCGCACCGATACGGTCACGCTTCGATCCCTTCATTACACCGTCCTGGTTGGCATACTGGAAATCGACTCCGAAGCGGAAGGCATCGCTACCGCCGTCGATATAGATACTGTGCTTGTGGTTGAAGGCCGTGCGCAGAGGTTTTGCCAGCCAATAGGTATCAACCCCCTTCATCACGTTGGCCAGCTTGCCGTTGTACTCCGTCCACATGTCATTCTGCGATACGGCGCTGTTCGGGTTCATAGACTTGTCGTAGCATCCGGCAATCCGCTCAAGCTCAAGCTTTTCGGCAGCATTCATCAGGTTGTAGTCGCTCAGGTCGGGAACCACCACGTCGCCGACCATGCTGTACGAAACGTTGAGTTTGCCGGGCGTCGGAGCCACCGACGTGATGACCACCACGCCATTGGCGGCACGCGAACCGTAGAGGGCCGTTGCCGCGGCATCCTTCAGGATGGTGATGTTCTCGATCCGGTTCATATCCATGTCGTAGAGCTTCTGAGCCGTGATCTCGAAGCCGTCGAGGATGAAGACCGGCAGGTTGGGATTGTCCTTGAGGTTGGCCTTGCTGTACTCGTCGCGGTCGAGTTCCTTGGTTCCGATGCCCGACTCACCACGGATGTAGACCTCCGGCAGGGCATTGGGGTCCGAACCCCAGGTCGTATTCTCCTTGATGCGGAACGAAGGGTCGAAGGTCTGGAGCGCCTTCATCACATTGGTCTTGGAGACCTTCTGCAACTGATCCTTCGAAATGGAGACGGTGTTACCCGTGAAGCTCTCCTTGCGGACATTGGCATAACCCGTCACGACGACATTCTCCATTTCGTCCGCAGATTCCTTCATGGCGACATTGATGCGCAATTGTCCGGTGAAGGGGATGGTCTGCGTCTCCATTCCCACGAAACTGAAGACAATATTCGTCTCCTTGGGTTCGGGCAGGGTCTCGAACTCCAGGATATATTCTCCGTTGGAATCGGTTACGCAACCGTGGCGGCCACCCTTGACGTAGACGGTGACACCGGCCAGCGGCTGTTTGGTCTGCTGCGAAATCACTTTTCCCAGCAGCAACCGACGCGGATCCTCTTCGGCTTCAGCCTCTTCGTGGCCCGGTTTCGCCTTGATGACGATCGTATTGTCCTTGATGGTGTATTCGAAGGGCGTAGCCTTCAAACAAGCCGTAAGGATTCCCTCCACGGAGGCATTCTGCACCTTGAGGGTGATGCCGGAGATAGCCCGCACAGCCTTGCTGTTGTAAAGAAAATAATAACTCGTCCTCTTTTTCAGTTGCAGCAACACCTCCTCCAAAGAGGCATTCTTCACACTGAAAGAGAGCCGGGTCTCGTTACCCCCCCCCACAGATTCCGCTTGAAAATCAGCGGTTACAGACGCACGTACGACCGGAATGGACGAAAAAAGAGACACCGCCGCAAGAAACGCCATCGTCAAGAGACGGCCCAGCATGGGCGGACACTCCGATTGTAGAAATTTACCCATAACCTAATTAACTTTTAAGTGAAACAATATGATTACCTAACCTGTCGGTTTTTCTCTATAATGATCCGTCCCTCACGTTCCCGAAAGATCAGTTCGTTGGTTGCGGAAAAGAGCTCGGCAATGTCGTTGAGCGTCTCGGCGCGTTCGATCATTCCCGAATAGAGGATATCGTTCAGTCCGGGATCCGAAGCATCGATCTCGACGTCGTACCAGCGGGCCAGTTTGCGACAGATCGACGGAATCGGTTCGTTGAAGAACGAGAACATCCGATGGGCCCAGGCCGCATAGCTTTCGGCATAGACCTCATGCGTGGTCATCGCATTGGATGCCTTGTCCAACCGGGCCTGCATGCCGGGGCGGAGCAGCGTCTCGACGTTGTCGCGGATGACCTTGAGCGATCCGGAGATGAGCGTGGTCTCGACCGTCGGATCATCGTCATAGGTCGCCAGGTTGAAGGACGTGCCAAGCACCCGCACTGAAAGCAGATCGGTCCGCACGACAAAGGGATGGGAAGCATCGGAGTGAACCTCGAAATAGGCTTCACCGCGAAGATGCACCTCACGGATGCTGTCGGAGAACTGCGTCGGGAAGGTGATTTCGGATTCGGCGTTCAGCCACACCCGGGTTCCATCGCTGAGTTCCACCTGGTATTCGCCGCCGCGGGGGACGGTCAGCCGGTTGACAAGAGGACGGGAGGGCTTCGCCGCAACCTCTTTCCCGACATTTTGCTCCGGCTCCTTGTCGGCAGCCTGAAACGTGGTCGATTTCGCGTCGATATGAATCTCGGTTTTGTCGGCTTCGGTCAGAAGCTGTTCGGGGCCATCGGTCAATGCGACCTTCATTCCGGACGAAAGTTCCAGGATGGCTTTTGTCTGCCCCGGCGTGATGAGCGAAACCAGGGTATCACGACGCTGATAGGTATCATAGATCCGTTCTCCGCCCCAAATGGCCCCCAGCAGCAGTACCGCAGCGGCCGAAGTCCGGATCACGGCCCGGAAGATCCGACGGCGGCGGCGATACAAGGCTTCGCGGCGGATGTTACGCCAAACCCGTTCGCGGTCGTAGGAGTAAAGGGTCCGAAGCAGTTCGGCATCCGACGAGTCTCCGGAAAGCAGTCCCAGAAGCGCCCGGTTTTCCTCCGACTCGCCGGCCCACATCTCCAGTCTGAGACGATCCGACGGTTCGATTGTATTCTCCTTGTAGGCGGAGAGCAGACGATATAGTTCGTTTTCGTTGAGCATGCAGTTCGCGTGTAAAGTCGCATCTGCGGTCTTTCGGAGCGAGAGCATACACGAAAAGGCCGCGCGTTTTGTAATTATAGACGCACGGCCGGAGAAAAATCCTTAGAAAAAATTGAAAAAAATCAGTATCCGATCTTCTTTTTTCGCGCACGGCCCGGGTAGAGTCCGGCGAGACGCTCGCGCAACATCTTGAAAGATTGATACATGTGCGATTTGATGGTCGCCAGCGAGACCCCCAACAAATCGGCAGTCTCCTGATAGGAACGGTCATTGAAATAGACCTGCCGCACGACCTCACGGGTTCGGGGCGGAAGCTGCTCCATCGCCTTGAAGAGTTGCTGGACATGCATCAGGTGTTCAGCCTCTTCGGCAGGCAGGAAATTGAACTCTTCATCGGAGGGGCCCTCCTCGCGAAGACGTTGGAAGCGATTCATCGCCCGCAACGAATAGACCTGAGAACGAGAGTAGTCGAGCGCAGCGTTACGCACGCAAATATAGAGGAAACTGACAGGATACTTCACGTTGGAGTGGCGGTCATCCAACAGTTTGACGAATACATTCTGCACGATATCTTCGGCGATCTCCTTGGACGACACGATCGATTGCGCCATGTAAACGGCGCAATGGAAATGTTCATTGAACAGTTTTTCGACCTCGGGAAGAGACATCGTTCGGGTTGTTTTCGGGGCCAAGATAATAAATTTTTTCATGAAATGAAACACCCGAAATGCATTTTTGCCCCCGCAAGGCTCTTTCCCGAACCCGTGTAAGTATATAATACTTACACAATTTTTCACAACCCCGGTTACAAATCGTAACTCGTCCGACCTCCGCCCCCCAGACGAAACAAGGCCGCAACCGCAGTTGCGACCTTGTATTCCGAATCAGGGATTTGGGATTGGCTTTGGCCCCTCCCGATCAATAGCTGCGGGCAAAGAGCACGCGGCGATGCGACGGTTTCCCGGAGTAGATGCAGACGCCCTCCTCCTCGGGAGCATCGAGCGGAATGCAGCGGATCGTAGCCTTCGTGGCATCCTTGATCGCCACTTCGGTTTCGACCGTACCGTCCCAATGGGCAGAGATGAAGCCGCCCTTCGTATCGAGCACCTCCTTGAACTCCTCCCAGGTGTCGACCTTCGTGATCATCGAGTCGCGGAAAGCGAGTGCCTTGCGATAGATGTTTTCCTGGATCTCGGTCATCAGCGACTCGATGCGCTCGACAAGTCCCTCCTGCGGCACGGTCTCCTTTTCGAGCGTATCGCGCCGCACGAGTTCGATCGTGCCGTTCTCCATGTCGCGGGGCCCCATGGCCAGACGAACCGGAACTCCCTTGAGCTCGTACTCGGCGAACTTGAAGCCCGAGCGGACGTTGTCGCGGTCGTCGATCTTCACCGAGATGCCTTTGGCCTTCAGCCCCTCGGCAATCGCCTCGAAGCGCCGGCGAATCTCGACCAACTGCTCCTCGCCCTTGTAGATGGGGATCATCACCACCTGGATCGGAGCGAGTTTCGGAGGCAGCACCAGACCGTTGTTGTCCGAATGGGCCATGATGAGCGCCCCCATCAGACGGGTCGAAACACCCCACGACGTAGCCCAGACATACTCGAGTTTGCCCTCCTTGTTGACGTACTGCACATCGAAGGCCTTGGCGAAATTCTGACCCAGGAAGTGCGACGTGCCGCTCTGCAGCGCCTTGCCGTCCTGCATCATCGCCTCAATGGTGAGCGTATCTTCCGCACCGGCGAATCGCTCGTTGGGCGACTTGTGCCCCACGATCACCGGCAGCGACATCCACTCCTGGGCAAATTTTTTTTATACGTGGATCATCTTCGTTGCCTCCTCGACAGCCTCCTCACGCGTGGCGTGGGCCGTGTGGCCCTCCTGCCAGAGGAATTCGGCCGTACGCAGGAACAGCCGCGTACGCATCTCCCAGCGCACGACATTGGCCCACTGATTGCAGAGAATCGGCAGGTCGCGGTACGACTGAATCCAGTTCTTGTAGGTGTTCCAGATGATGGTTTCCGACGTGGGGCGCACGATCAGCTCCTCTTCGAGTTTGGCATCGGGATCAACCACCACGCCTTTCCCCTCGGGATCGTTCTTCAGACGGTAGTGCGTCACCACGGCGCACTCCTTGGCAAAGCCTTCGACGTGGTGCGCCTCCTTCGAGAAGAAGGATTTGGGGATGAAGAGCGGGAAATAGGCATTCTGATGTCCCGTCTCCTTGAACATTTTATCCAGCGCATCGTGCATCTTCTCCCAGATGGCGTAACCGTAGGGTTTGATGACCATGCATCCGCGCACGGCCGAGTTTTCGGCCAGTCCGGCCTTTATCACCAGATCGTTGTACCATTGCGAATAGTTCTCGTCCGATTTGGTGAGGTCTTTGAGTTCCTTTGCCATTGTGTATTTTGTTTTTGCATTCGTTCCGCGGGGCAAATATACAAAAAAATACAAGGTCCGCCACGAAAGCGGACCCTATATTCTCACACAAGGGCTCGATATGCTCACACGAGGGTTCGGCAACCGGCCTGCCGCTTCCCCCTTTCCTGCTTCACACCCCGAAGGGGCCATCCACGCCCCGGCTCCCCTTCCGTCAGAAACGGAAATTGAGCGTCATGGCAATGTAGTGCCGTGTAAGCGACGTATCATAGTTCCCGGACCAGGTCATCAGATTTCCCGACTCATAATCCTGGCTGAAAAAGAGCTGATAGCTGTTCAGCTTGTCGGAGACATTCTGATAAGCGACATCCAGGGTGACATTGCGCGACAGCGACACGCCAAGACCTGCCGAAACATAATAGCTCTGATAAGTCACCGCCATCCCGGAGTTGACGCCATAGGTATAGGCGTCACGATCCTTGAGCATCGAATCGGTGTAACCGCCGCCGAGGCGCACGGCCAGAATCGGCAACGGACGGATCTCGGCGCCCACACGGATGGCATTCGTTGCCTGGAAGTTGTGCTTGAACTCGGCCTTGTAATCCTCCGTGGAGAGTTCGTTGTAACGAGGCAGATGCTTCATGCGGATCCCGTTGTACCAGTCCCGTTCGTAATCCACCGACAAGATGGCGAAGTTTCCGAACGTATACGAAGCGCCGAACATCAGGCGGGCCGGCGAGGTGAAATTCCAACTGTCGGGGCCATCGTTGCTGGCTGTCGGCGAGTCGTTCCCGGCCTCCACGCCCCGGATCGAACCGTTGTTGATAATATCCTCGGTTTGTACAATGCTGGTCGTAATTCCCGCGCGATACGTATAGTCGAGCGAATAGTAGGTCGGGGTATGGAAAGCCATGCCCACACGCAAGCCCCCCACGGGACGGACCACCACTCCGAGCTTGAAGTTCACGCCACTGCCGTCGATGGTCATCCGCTGATAGAGATTCATCATCTCCAGCTGCTCGGTCAGATCCGACCACACGCCTTGATTATAGCTCTGCGCCACACCGTCCGTATTGAAATAACCGTACTCCTCCTGGTAGGTCATCGCCGTACGCTTGTAGACACTCTGGATACCGATCGTCGCACCGAAATAGACGATATTCTTGATGTTACCTCCCAGCGAAATGTCAAATTCGTTGATCGACCCGCTGTTGACCACATCCATCGAATGGAGTATCGATGCATTTCCGCCGATACGTCCCACCTGCCAGGGATTGTTTCCTCCGTTGGGATTGTAGTCGATCATGTAGCCGTCGTAACCGAGCGTTGCCGGCCAAACGCTGGGGTGCATGTCGCCGATCGGCAGCGAATAGTTGATTTCACCGCCCTCCTCATAGGATACGGGGCGCGTTCCCCAGGAGTTGAGCTGCTGGGCAAAAATATCCGCAATGGTGGGCATCAGCACCGGAGAGCCGTCCCCGGCCTGCGGGTTGAAAAGCGACTCCGAGGAGAAGGAGTAACGGGTATTGAAATCGGCAACGCGGTTGAGTCCCAGACCGAACGTCAGGCTAGTCAGCGCCCGCGAGCCGCTCTCATAGAGGTTCAGCGCCACGCCAATATTACCGACTGCAAAGCGGGTCTTGTTGTTGTTCTGCCACGTGGCCGTTCCCTCGGTCGAAGCGTGCGAGACGGAGACCAGCGGCGTAATGGAGAACTCGTTGCTGCGATACATGCCCAATCCGGCAGGATTAAGAGCCATCGAAGTCAGATCGGCTCCGAGCGAGGTAAACGCACCGCCCATTCCCATGGCGCGAGCCGTGCCCAAGAGATGCGTCCGGCTCAACTCCGCGAAGTCCGAGGCCCAAAGCATATCCCGGTTCAAGACCGAACCGCCGAATCCATAGTTGATCTGCGGATCGACATTCTGTGCCCGGAGGGGGAGTGCAACCACCGCCAGCGCACACAACATTCCTATTTTTCTGATCATCCCTTTCATATCCGAAACATTTTATGGAACAACAGATTAGCGACTGCCACGGCTTCCGCCGCCACCGACAGAACCGCCACGTGAACCTCCGCCGCCAAAGCTGCCGCCCGTCGAGCCGCCCCGCGAACCGCCGAAGCTGCTGCCGCTGTTGTAGCTGCCGCCCCGCGAACCGCTGTTGTAGTTGTTGTTGTAACTCGGCCGGTTATTGAAATTGTCGTAGTTGTTCCGATTGCTATTGTTGTCGTAGGTTCCACGCGAACCGCGGCTGAAGGGGCTGCTGTCCCCACGACTCCCGTAGCGGGATTCATAGGTCACGCTGCGGCGTCCGCTGTTGACCCGGGAGCCGTAACTGCCCGAGGAGGTTCCGTAGGTCCGCCCCGAAAGCGCCCGACCCGGCGTATAGTTGTGTGCAGGGCGTCCTCCGGGATTCGCATAATAATTCTTGCGGGGCACTCCGGCATGCCATCCCGGGCCCCAATGATGGTGGTAATGTCCGTACCAGCCATACCAATGAGGGCCCCACCAGGGATCATACCACGCACTGTACCACGGACCCCAGGGTCCATACCAGGAGGTATAGTACCACGGGTTGTACCAACTGTTCCATCCGAAGCTCCACCCCCAGCTGCCGAAAGAGAAGCTCGGGCCCCAGGGCCTGCTCCAGCCATAATACCAGGGATCGTACAGAATCGTTCCGCCCCAGGTTCCGAACATCGAGGTGATGTACTTGGGTTCGACCCAGACCTGATCTCCGGAGATGATGATGTTGTAGAAGGCCGGATCGTAGGCCGAGGCGTAGGTGAAGGCAGAGCTGTAACGCGCATCGAGATAACTCGACGGCATCTTGTAGGTGGGCGATTCGAACCCTCTCAGACGACGGGCATAGGCACTTTCATAATCATCTGCGAGAATGCTCTCGTAGGGGTTCGCATCGGGGGAGGTGTACTCATAATACCTGTTTTCGGCCGCAGCGGCCTCGGCCTCTGCGATCCGGGCTTCCCATTCGGCCTTGCGGGCTTCGGCAGCCGCACGCTGGGCTTCGGCTTCAGCCTGCTGCTTGCGAGCGATCTGGGCACGGTCATGGACCGCATAGAGATCGTCGGAAGCATATCCCGCCGAGGCCTGGTAGAGCGACGAGCACCCGACCGTACCAGCCGTAAGGAAGAGTATTCCGATTAAAACCTTAAACTTTTTCATAGCGCACATGAGTTTGCGTTAGTCTTAGTCTTCTTTCTCAAAAAACGAAAATCGTACCGGTTTTAGTATCCTGGTATCATTTCAACATAAAAACGGATTTATCCCTCGAATACTGCATGTGAAACGATAGCGAGGTGCTTCAAAGATACGAATTTTCGGAAGACAAACGGGTATTCGGGGCTCCGGAAAGGCTATTTTTTCATCGAAGAACAATTTTTTTTGCCGGAAGGAGCATAAAAATAAAAAATATGTCTATATTTGCAGTCCCAAAACAACGGTTTCCGCCTGTTTGGCCCGCCGGAAGGAGAGATCCGGAAGACGGGAAGCAAGGGAGGGGCTGAAGAGGAGGGGAAAGACCGAAAAGGAGAGATGCCGGAGTGGTCGATCGGGCCGCACTCGAAATGCGGTGTACGGGTAACTGTACCGGGGGTTCGAATCCCTCTCTCTCCGCAACAAACGCTGAAAATCAGCAGATTGCAAAACAAACGCCCAGTTTTACACCCAAGAATGTAAAGTCGGGTGTTTTTGTTTTATTTAAGATAA
>CALUJN010000014.1 GCA_944320985.1 uncultured Alistipes sp.
GTAATCTGGTCTTTTGCGGATTGGATCGAATTTTAGAGTACAATGCCAGTGAAGAACACCTTGATTAAACTTCTTGTCGCGGCAGCGGCGCTGTTCCCTGTCGCCGTCATGGCCCAGACAAGCAGTATCAACGCCTTCTCGCCCTATACGATGTACGGAATCGGCGAAGTGAACACGCCCGGGACACTGCCGATGCGTTCGATGGGAGGCGTGGGCGTGGCCATGCGTTCGACGGGCGTCGTGAATCTGCTCAATCCTGCAGGATTCAGCGCCGCACCGCAGAAGACCTTCCTGTTCAACTTCGGACTCGAGGGTCAGAACTATTACAATTCGCAGAAGGTGGCCGGAGAGTCGAAAAGCACGGCTTACAATACGTTCAACTTCCATGACATCGCCTTTCAGATGCCGGTAGCCAAGCGTCTGGGCCTGGGCTTCAGCCTCACGCCCTACAGTTCGGTGGGCTACCGCACGAAATATTACCACGAATACGATCCGACGGATCCCGTTTACGGCAACGTGGGCAACATCCAGTACAACTACCAGGGAGACGGCGACGTGACGGAGGTGAAACTCGGTCTGGGCTGGGAGGTTTTCAAGAATTTCTCGATCGGAGTGGCCGCACAGTATTACTGGGGTTCGATCAACCGTTCGTTCGTGATGACTCCGACGGCCATTACCGGCGAAGGAACCTATGTTTCGTCCGTGGGCAGTGACGTCTACACCATCTCGAGCGTCAAGGCGCAGGTCGGCGTGCAGTGGAGTCCCATTCTGAATCAGAAGCGGATTCTGACGGTGGGTGCCGCCTTCGATTTCGGCGGAGACCTGAATCCGGAAGTAACCAAGCAGATTTATGTCGGAGACCTCTACAATACGGTAGTCCAGGGTGATACGACGCATCTGAAACTGGTGCTTCCCCATCAACTCGCCGTGGGCTTCTATTACCAGACGGCCAAGTGGGCCATGGGTGTTGACTACGTCTATCAGAACTGGGGCGGCCGCAACAAGGGGTATGAGATGACCGGCATAACGGGCACGGGCGAGAACCGCTCGGCCTACCGGGTCGAATACGACAATACGAGTACGATCAAAGTGGGTGTGGAGTACACGCCCAACCGGTTCGATGTACGAAACTTCCTGCGGCGCTGGTCCTATAGGGCGGGCTTCCGTTACGGAACCTACAACCAGACGTTCAACGGCAACCGCCTCGGGCAGTGGGCCGTGACGGCAGGATTCGGTATTCCGGTGAAGATGTGGGCCGTTTCATCGGTCGATGTGGGCATTGAGTATGGACGTCGCGGATACAACCTCGCCGAGCGCCTGGGACTGGTCCGACAGCAATACTTCAAGATCGCAGTGGGCTTTACGCTCTTTGCGGGACAGGAGAACGGCGAATACTGGTTCATGCGTCCGAAGTACGATTGATACAAGTAAACGACAATACACAAAAATTAATCAGACCAATGAAAAATGTTAAAACCCTGCTTGCCGCTGCATGTTCGCTCTTTGCGTTTGCGGCGCTGGCCCAAGACTTTAGCGATCCGAAGTATGCGATCTGGGGTGATACGCCCGAGGAGCGTCAGCAAAACATCCTGAACAGCAACTTCCTCAAGGAGTCGTGCGACAACAAGGATTACGATGCGGCGGCCCGTTACTTCAAGGAGCTGGTTGACAAGTGCCCGAAGGCCTCGGAGAATACCTATGTGCGTGGAATCACGCTTTACAAGAACAAGATCAACCGGGCCAAGACGCTTGCCGAGAAGAACATGTATGTCGATTCGCTGATGCTGGTCTACGATCTGCGCAACCAGTATTTCGGCGACCATGCGAAACGCGGTACGGCCTATATCCTTGACCGCAAGGCCCGTGAGTATCTGACCTACAAGCCCAGCGACCGCGCCGGCATCCGGGAGGCTTTCCGTGAGGCCATCGCTGCCGGAGGCGACGATTCCGATCCGGAGACCGTCGTGGCTTATTTCTCGAATCTCTGCGATGACTACAAGAATACGGACGAGGTGATGCCCGACGAGGTTCTCTCGGAGTATGAGCGTCTGGAGCCGTTCTTCACGAAGCATCCCGAGGCTGCGGAGTACAAGAGCCAGTTCGATGCCGCATTCGGCTTGAGCGGCGCCGCGAGCTGCGAGAATCTCGAATCGCTCTATCGTGCGAAACTCGAAGCTGCTCCCGACGATGAGGCCTTGCTGGCCCAGGCCGTGGGCATGATGTCGCGGGCAAAGTGTGACGGCGACTTCTACTTTGCGATTGCCGAGAAGTATTATCAGGTAAAACCCTCTTCGGAGACGGCCATCTTCCTGGCCCAGGCCTTCCAGAACAAGGGTGACTATGCCAAGGCCAAGACCTACCTGAACGAGGCTCTTGCCGTGGAGCAGGATCCTGCCGAGCGTCAGAAGCTGCTGGTACGTATCGCCCTGGTGGGGCTGGTTGCCAACGATATTGCGGATGCGGCATCGGCCGCCCGTCAGGCCCGGGATCTGGATCCCGAGGACGGTGTTCCCTACTTCGTGCTGGCTCAGTGCTATGCTTCGTCGGCCGCCACATGCGGCGGATTCGCGGGTCAGGCCACCTTCTGGGCCGCTTACGACACGATGTCGAAGGCCGTGGAGCTGCTTCCGAGCGATTCGGAGTACCTCGAGCATGCCAAGACGTCGCTTGTCTCTTTCCGCAACCGTTTCCCAAGCTCCGAGGAGTGCTTCTTCAACGAGTTGCAGGAGGGAGCCCGTTATACGGTGACATGCGGTACGGCTGCCGGTATCTCGACGACGGTACGTCCCCGCTAAGTCCAACCGAAGGCTCTTTTCATGGGGAAACGCATGACACGATACGCACAGGTAGCACTCTCCGTTGTGGGGAGTGCTATCTTGCTATTCTCATGTTCGGAGCAGCGTGCGGAGGCCTCGTCGTCGGCCGAGGAGGCCATGATGACCGAATACAGTGAGGATCTGTCGATTATCAATTCGCAGAACGGCCGCCGTTCGTATCACTTTGTCACCCCGCTTCTGGAGGGCTACACGCTGGCGCGCGAACCCTATCGCGAATTCCGCAAGGGGATCAAGATCACGACCTACCAGGATGATTCGCTCTCGTCGGTGGATGCGGTACTGACGGCCAACTACGCGATCTATTACGAAAACCGCGAACTGTGGGAGGCCAAGGGTAATGTTGTGGTGGAGAAATCCGACGGCAAGACGCTCTATACGCAGCAGTTGTTCTGGAATGCCCGGACGGGAAAGATCTATTCGAACGTGGATTCGAAGATCGTGCAGAACAACGGTCGCGATGTCTTCATCGGAGAGGGCTTCGAGTCGGACGAAGAGTTCAAGGACTGGCGCTTCCGCCGGATGAAGGGCCGGATGGAGGTCGAGATGAAACAACGGGCCGATTCGACGGCTGCGGATTCCACAACGCTCCGCCGGGGAGCGGCGCAGCGTCCTTCGGAACCTAAAAACTGACAGAGATGGTGACTTCGTTGATTCTCATAGTCGTCATGCTGCTCCTGTCGGCCTTCTTCTCGGGAATGGAGATCGCCTTCACGAGCAAGAACCGGCTTAAACTGGAGATCGACCGCAAGCAGAACCGGATGTTCGACCGCATAGCCGAGGTCTTTGCCCGACATCCGGGACAGTATATCACGACGATTCTCGTGGGCAACAACATTGCGCTGGTGGTCTATTCGCTCTCGATGTCGCTGTTGTTGCGGGGTATTTATGGCGCGTTGGGCTGGGAGACGCTGGCGCAGGAGGGGTCGGTGGCCATCGATACGGCGGTTTCGACCCTGATTATCATTTTCTTTGCGGAGTTCCTTCCCAAATCGGTTTTTCGCAACGACCCGAATTTCTATTACCGGGCCCTGGCTCCGGTGATCTATTTTTTCTATATCGTTCTCTACCCGATTGCGCGCTTCACGACGTTGTTGTCGCACGGGATCCTGCGCCTGCTGGGGCGTCGGGTCAAGGAGGAGAGCATCACGCCGAGTTTCGATCGCGAGGATCTTGCCGCGCTGCTTGACGCAAGCGGTCAGGAGGCGCATGCGGAGCCCGACAACGAACTGAAGCTTTTCCAGAATGCGTTGGACTTTGCGGACCTTCGCGTGCGGGACTGTATGGTGCCGCGGGTGGATGTCGAGGCCGTGGACATCGACGAGACGTCGATCGAACAGCTTACGGTGCGTTTCGTGGAGTCGAAATATTCGCGGATCTTCGTCTGGCGCAAGTCGATCGACAACATCATCGGCTATGTCAACTCGAAGAGCCTCTTCACGCGCCCGGAACGTATTTCGGATGTGATGATGGAGGTGAACTTCGTCCCGGAGACCATGCCGCTGCAGCTGGTGCTGGAGAACTTCATCAAGCATCGTTCGAATATCGCCGTGGTGATCGACGAATTCGGCGGTACGGCGGGCATCATCTCGCTGGAGGATGTGCTGGAGCAGATCTTCGGGGAGATCGAGGACGAGCACGATGTGCCGGATCTGGTGGAGAAGCAGGTAGGTCCCGAGGAGTACGTTTTTTCGTGCCGTCTGGAGGTGAAGTATCTCAACGAGCGTTACGATCTGGGCATCGAGGAGAGCCGTGAATACGATACGCTGGCCGGCTTCATCCTCTACCATTACGAGGGAATTCCCGCGGCCGGAGAGACGATCGTCGTCGACGGTCTGCAGCTTCGGATCCTGCGTACGACCCGTTCGCGGATTGAACTGGCCCGGGTGAAAAAATTGTAACCCATACGGGCGGCTATTTGCGAATATTTTACTACCTTTGGCTGATCTTTCGAAACAATACGAAAAATTAACATTTATATGGCAAGTTTAAACACCTTACGTACCAAGTTCGGCGTAGTGCTTTCGATCATCATCGCACTGGCCCTCTTGGCCTTCATCCTCTCCCTGAAAACCGAAATGGGCTTTTCGGGCAATGATCCTCGCGTCGGCGTGATCGACGGTCAGAAGATCAACTATTCGGAGTATTACGACCAGTACGAGCTGATCAAGTCGCAGAACAACATTCAGGAGAGCGACGAGCAGCAGTCGGCCATGCTGGCCAATGCCGTTTGGCAGTCGTTGATTGCGAAGTACGTGCTTACGCCGGGCTTCGAACGGCTGGGTATCCGTGTGACGGAGCCCGAGCGGATGGCCATGGCGAGCGGACAGCAGCCTTCGCAGACCTTCTACAGCGCCTTTGCCGATCCTCGTACGGGACAGTACGACGTGGATGCCATCAGCCAGTTCCTGGCCCAGGCCGAGACGAACCCGCAGGCCGCTCAGATGTGGGCGCAGCTCAACGAGCAGGCTCGTCTGGAGCGTGAAATGCAGAAGTTCTTCGGTTTGATCAAGGGCGGGGCCTTTGTCAACTCGCTGGAGGTTGCACAGGGGGTCAAGAGTGCCAACGAGACCTTCTCGGGCAAATGGATCGGCAAGAAGTATTCGTCGGTTCCCGATTCGCTGATCAGCGTATCGTCGAGTGACCTGAAGAACTACTACAACAGCCATAAGGATCAGTTCAAGCAGACCCCGTCGCGTACGTTGTCGTATGTAGTTTTTGAGGTTTCGCCTACGGACGACGATCTGTTGGCGCTGGAGAAGAACGCAACGGAGGTAGGAAAGAACTTTGCCGCTGCCGAGGATGTGAAGAGCTTCGTGCGGGCCAACCGCAACGGCAAGATTGCCGACAGCTATGTTACCGGCGCCCAGCTCTCCGATGAGGAGGCCAAGGCCTTGATGGCCGGCCAGATGTACGGACCCGTTCTGAAGAATAACGAGTGGACGATGGCTCGCGTGCTGGATTCGAAGATGGCTCCCGATTCGATCGGCATCCGTCACATCGTGCTGCCCTATACGCAGGAGGCTTTGGCCGACAGCCTGTTGACGGCACTTCGTAAGGGAGGCGATTTCGCTGCTACCGCCGCTCAGTATTCGGTATACGATGCCACGGCTGCCAATGGCGGTGAGGTGGGTGTCATGCCTTTCTCGGCCTTCACGGGCGAGTTTGCCGAGGCTTTGGCCGATGCAAAGAAGGGTGACATTGTAAAGATCGCTTCGGGCGATGCCATTCAGTTGATGCAGGTTTACCGTGCCGACAAACCGACGAAACATATCCAGGTGGCTTCGATCACCTATCCGGTGGAGGCTTCGGCCGCTACGCGCCGGGATATCCACAACCAGGCCGGTTCGTTCATGGTCAATGCCAAGGGCTCTTCGGAGGCCTTCACCGATGCTGCTTCGGAAGCTGCCGTAACGCCGCGTATTGCCACGCTCACCCAGGGTGATCGCACGATCCGCGGTCTGGAGGATTCGCGTGACGTGGCTCGCTGGGCGTATGGTGCCAAGAAGGGCGACGTTTCGGAGATCTTCTCCGTGGGCAAGGATTACGTGATTGCCATGCTGACCGAAATCGACGACAACGATTATGCTTCGTTGCAGAAGGTTGCCGCTCAGATTCGGGCACAGGTACTGCGTGATAAGAAATACGAATATATTCTCAAGGAGCTGTCGGGTTCGACGCTTGCCGATCAGGCTGCGAGCCTCGGATCGGAGGTCGGAGACTTCTCGGATGTGACCTTCGGTTCCTATTATATCGACGGTATCGGTATGGAGCCTCGTCTGGTAGGTGCCATCGCCTCCTCGGAGAAGGGCGCTCTGTCGGCTCCCGTAAAGGGAATGTCGGGACTCTACGTATTCGAGGTGAGCGACATTGCTACCTCCGACAAACAGACCGATGAGGGCGAGAAGGTTCGTGCCCAGGCTATGGCCGAGGGTATGGCCCAGCAGTTTGCCATCCCGGCCATTCAGCAGATGGCCGAGATTCAGGACCTGCGCGGCGAGTATTTCTGATGCATGAGAAGAGGGGGGAAGCACGAACCCCCGGAATCTGCGGGGAGAGGTTTTTCGAACTTCTCCCCGCTTTTTTGTGGTTGCGAATTCGCGAATCCCGATTGCGGATCTTTGAATTCTGGTTGTGAATTCCCGATTTTGGCTCCGCCCGACTGTTCGTAACCTTGGATCATTCGGACCGCAACCATCCTGCTGTTCGATTCTTTTGGACGATGACCGTTTGGATAGCCCGGATTATCCACCTGTTCGCTCCTCTTCGCGCGCGCTTTCTGACAGTTTCGGCTGTCCCGACTTCAGGCTTTTCTCTCCGTGTTGAGTCCCGCCGTTTCGTACCTTCCGTATCGTTCGCATCGTTCAACCCGTTTTGCCTGCACACTTCTCTGATCTCCCGGATTGTCCGTAATTGCCCTTGTTGTCGCTCACAGCCCGACCGTTTCCACATGGTCCGTCGAAAACAGTGCCTTGGGGGTATTTTTTGTTCGGGATTTGTTATCTTTGTCACAACAAAACTTTTTCGCCATGAACAATTTCATTTATCAAAATCCTACCAAACTGGTCTTCGGAAAGGGGCAGATTGCCCGCCTTGCGGACCTTATTCCGGCCGATCGGCGCATCATGATCACCTTCGGTGGCGGCAGTGTCAAACGCAACGGGGTTTACGATCAGGTTGTCAAAGCCCTCGAGGGACGCAATTTCATCGAATTCTGGGGTATAGAGGCCAATCCTTCGGTCGAGACGCTGCGCAAGGCCATCGCCCTGGGTAAGGAGCACAACGTGGATTTCCTGCTTGCCGTGGGCGGCGGATCGGTGATCGACGGCACGAAACTCATTTCGGCCGGCCTGCTCTACGAAGGCGACGCGTGGGATCTCGTGCTCAAAGGCAGCTATATGAAGACCGTACCGCTGGCTACGGTGCTCACGATGGCTGCAACGGGCTCCGAGATGAACAGTGGGGCGGTGATCTCGCGCTACGAGACCAAGGAGAAATATGCCTTCTACAGCAACTATCCACTCTTCTCGATCCTCGATCCCGAGACGCTCTTCTCACTCCCGAAGCGGCAGATCGCCTGCGGTCTGGCCGATACGTTTGTGCACGTGCTCGAGCAGTATATGACTACGCCGGGTCAGTCGCGGCTGATGGATCGCTGGGCGGAAGGCATTCTGCATACGGTGGTGGAGATCGCACCGCGGGCCTTGGGCGACGACCGGGACTACGATACGATGTCGGAGTACATGCTTTCGGCGACGCTTGCGCTGAACGACATGATCCGCATGGGTGTGACGCAGGACTGGGCGACGCACATGATCGGCCACGAACTGACGGCCCTGCACGGACTGACGCACGGTGCGACGCTGGCCATCGTGATCAACGGCACGCTGCGTACGCTGCGTGACCAGAAACGCGGAAAGCTGCTCCAGTACGGCGAACGGATCTGGGGAGTAACCGACGGTACCGAAGAGGAGCGCATCGACCGGACGATCGAACGGACCGAAGCCTTCTTCCGCTCGCTTGGGCTCTCGACGCGCCTCTCGGAGGAGGGAATCGGTGAAGAGACGATCGCCGAGATCGAGCGTCGTTTCACGGCTTCGGGCGTGCACCACGGCGAAGCGGCGAATGTCGACGGAGCGATGGCTCGCCGGATCCTTGAGGCCTGCCTTTGACGCCTTCTGTTTCGAATCAGATCATCTCCCGCACGACCGAGTCGTGCGGGTTTTTTGTTGGATTATCCCGGCATTTCCTCTATCGACGGCACTCTCCTTTGCTGCCCCTATCCTCACGACTCTTCTATCTTCAGGGGCAGCGGCGTCTTCGCAACTTGAGCCGTGTTTGTCTGCAACCTCTCTCCTTTTTGAGCCTTTCGTCGATTCCAGAACCGCTTTTTCCTGCTTTCGCGTGCCGGGGACTCGCGTTATGTCCTGTTGCTGATTGGTCTCACCCTCTTTTTCCGGCCTGTCGTTGAGACCGCACTTTTCCGGCTGTTTGTTTTGTTCATATCGGTTCTGTCGGCGGCTGTCGACTCCTTCCTTCTTTCCGCCTGCCCCCCCCCGCCTTCCTCCTCCATGAAAAATCCCCTCCGGCTGCGTAGCCGAAGGGGATTACAAAGTCAATTACAGGGAGAACTACTCGCCGAGCAGGATCTCGAGGATCTTGATGGCTGCCGTGGCGATCGGCGTACCGGGGCCGAAGATGGCGGCGGCACCGTCGCGGTAGAGCTCATCGTAATCCTGGTGAGGAATCACACCGCCGACGATGACGACGATATCCTCACGTCCGAGTTTCTTCAACTCGGCGATGATCTGCGGCACGAGCGTCAGGTGTCCGGCGGCCAGCGACGATACGCCTACCACATGCACGTCGTTCTCAACGGCCTGCTTGGCAGCCTCTTCCGGGGTCTGGAACAGCGGGCCCATGTCGACGTCGAAGCCGATATCGGCATATCCCGTAGCCACGACCTTGGCACCACGGTCGTGTCCGTCCTGGCCGAGCTTGGCGATCATGATACGCGGCTGACGGCCCTCTTTCTTGGCGAATTCGGCGCACAGCTCCTTGGCGTGCTCGAACGATTTGTCGTTTTTCACTTCTGACGAATATACTCCTGAAATGGAACGGATAACGGCTTTGTAGCGTCCTACGACCACTTCGCAGGCATCGGAGATCTCACCCAGCGTAGCGCGGACCTTGGCGGCCTCGACGGCCAGCTCGAGCAGGTTGCCCTGCTTGGTCTTCACGCACTCGGTGATGGCGGCCAGCGCCTTCTTGACGGCCTCCTCGTCACGCGAAGCACGCAGCTCCTTCAGACGCTTGATCTGGCTTTCGCGCACGGCGGTGTTGTCCACGGCCAGGATATCGATCGGGGCCTCCTTCTCCAGACGGTACTCGTTCAGACCGATGATCTTCTCCTCGCCGGAGTCGATACGGGCCTGCTTGCGGGCCGAAGCCTCCTCGATACGCATCTTCGGAATACCGGTCTCGATGGCCTTGGCCATACCGCCCAGCTTCTCGATCTCCTGGATGTGCTCCCAGGCCTTGTGAGCGATCTCGTTCGTGAGGGTCTCGACATAATACGAACCTGCCCACGGATCGACCTCGCGGCAGATCGAAGTCTCCTCCTGGATATAGATCTGCGTGTTGCGGGCGATACGTGCCGAGAAGTCGGTCGGCAGTGCGATAGCCTCGTCGAGGGCGTTGGTGTGCAGCGACTGGGTGTGACCCAGAGCGGCGCCCATGGCCTCGATGGCCGTACGTGCGACGTTGTTGAAGGGATCCTGCTCCGTGAGCGACCAACCCGAGGTCTGCGAGTGGGTACGCAGTGCGAGCGACTTGGGATTCTTCGGGTTGAACTGCTTGACGATCTTGGCCCACAGCATACGTGCGGCGCGCATCTTGGCGATCTCCATGAAGTGGTTCATGCCGATAGCCCAGAAGAACGACAGACGCGGTGCGAAGGCATCGATCGACATGCCGGCGTTGATACCTGCGCGGAGGTACTCCAGACCGTCGGCCAGCGTGTAGGCCAGCTCGATGTCGGCCGTGGCACCGGCCTCCTGCATGTGGTATCCCGAGATCGAGATCGAGTTGAACTTCGGCATGTTCTTCGAGGTGTACTCGAAGATGTCGGCGATGATTCGCATCGAGAACTCGGGGGGATAGATATAGGTGTTGCGCACCATGAACTCCTTGAGGATGTCGTTCTGGATTGTACCCGAAAGCTGATCCAGGGTGCAGCCCTGCTCGAGACCCGTGACGATGTAGAAGGCCAGAATGGGCAGCACGGCGCCGTTCATGGTCATCGAGACGGACATCTTGTCCAGGGGAATGCCGTTGAAGAGGACCTTCATGTCCTCCACGGAGCAGATCGACACACCGGCCTTGCCGACGTCGCCCACGACGCGCGGGTGATCGGCGTCGTAGCCGCGGTGCGTAGCCAGGTCGAAGGCTACCGAGAGACCCTTCTGACCGGCCGCGAGGTTACGGCGGTAGAAGGCGTTGGACTCCTCGGCCGTGGAGAAGCCTGCGTACTGGCGGATGGTCCAGGGACGCATGACGTACATCGTCGAATAGGGTCCGCGGAGGAACGGAGCGATACCTGCAGCATAGTTCAGGTGCTCCATGCCTTCGAGGTCTTCGGCCGTATAGGTTCCCTTGACGGGAATTCGCTCGGCCGTGAGCCACGGTTCCACCTGACCGCAGCCTTTGGAGGCGCAGCAGCTCTTCTGCTGTCCGTCTCCTTCGTATCTGAGTTCTGAAAATTTGGCTCTCATGATCTTTGTGCGTAAAGTTCATTCGGGCATCGGCTCACCTCGGGCATCGCTGCTTGGATGAGCCCCTGCCCATAAAAAGCACCCGGGTGCTTAGATTCCCATCTCTTTAAGGTAAAACTTCAGGGTTTCGAGGACGTTGGACTTCACGTTGATGAAGTTCGTGATGCCCTGAGCCTCCAACTCGGGCATGCAGGCCGGGGCTCCGGCAACCACGAGGATCGCCTTGCCACCCAACAGCTCCTTGACCTTCGGAGCAACCTCGGCGTAGTCGTCATCCGAAGCGCAGACCACGACGATCTCGGCTTTCGACTCGAGGGCGGCCTTGACACCCTCCTCGACCGATTTGAAGAAGGTGTTGTCCTGTACGCGGATTCCGGCGCAGCCGAAGAAGTTGCACGAGAACTGGGCGCGGGCACGAGCCATGGCGAGGCTTCCGCAGGTCAGCATGAAGGCCTTGGGCTGTTTGCCCGAGCGGTCGACGTGCAGACGCATCGCCTCGAAGGCCATGGCGCCGCGATAGGGAGCCAGCGTGTTGCCTTCGGCGGTCTTGCGCGTTACGGCCTCTTCGGTGATCTCCTTGGCGGCGACCTCCGTGAAGTTGGGGTACTGGTTGGCGCCCAGCAGGATCTGGCGGCGCGTAGCGATAGCCTTGTCCTTTGCTGCGGCCGAAGCCTCGATGCGCTCCTTGCTCCATCCGGCCTTGTAGGCTTCGGTGTAGCCGCCCTTCTCCTCGATCTCGAGGAAGAGTTTCCAGGCCTCATTGGCGATCGACTGGGTGAGGTTCTCGACGTAGTACGAACCGCCGGCGGGGTCTACCACCTGGTCGAAGTGAGCCTCGTGTTTGAGCAGCAGTTCGACGTTGCGGGCGATGCGCTTCGAGAATTCGGTCGGATCCTCGAACGAGGCGTCGAACGGCGTAACCTCCAGGGAGTGTACGCCGGCGATGGCTGCGGACATGGCCTCGGTCGTGCCGCGGAGCATGTTGACATAGGGGTCGTAGACCGTCTGGTTCCAGTCGGCCGTACGGGCGTGGATCATCATCTTGCCGGCGCAGTTCTTCTCGGGGTTGTATCCCTTGACGATGTTGGCCCAGAGCATGCGTGCGGCGCGGAATTTGGCGATCTCCATGAAGTAGTTCGACGTGATGGCGAACGAGAAACGGATCTTGCGGGCTGCGGTGTCGGCGCTCAGTCCGGCATCGGTCAGGCGGGCCATGTAGTCGTTACCGGCCGAGAGGGCGAATGCCAGCTCCTCGACGATGGTCGAACCGGCATTTGCGAAGATTCCGGCCGAGACGGTGACGATACGGATGTGCTTGTATTCGCGGGTGCGCTCGATGAGCGAGGCGATCTTGGCGAAGCACTTCTCGCCGTTGGGCGAGCAGAAGTCACCCTTCTGCGAGAGGCCCTTGACGATGGGGTCGATGCAGAAAGCCACGTTGGCCTCGGCGGCGACACCCTCTTTTTCGAGTTTGTCGATCACCAGTTCGGCGATTCGTCCGGTGTGCAGACCGCAGAAGGTGAGTTCAATGGCCGGGATGTGGATCTCGGCGAGCAGCTGATCGAGATCGGCGGCCGAGAACTCCTCCTTGGCGATGGAGAATCCCAGCGAGTCGACACCCGAATTGAGGAGTTTGAGCGCTTCGGCGTTGGCCTCGGCGGGGCATTTGACCTCGATGGTCTGATGCACGCGCCAGCGATTGTGCGCGCGCGTACCTCTTACGTAAGGGAACTCGCCTGCCTGCGAGCCCAGGAAGCGGATGCCTTCGAGGTTTTCGGCGCGGTAGTAGGGGCGGACGTTGAATCCTTCGCCCGTACGCCATACCAGTTTCCGCTCGTAATCGGCACCTTTCAGGTCGGCTGTGATCACCTCTTCCCACTTTTCGGTCGGGACCGGCGGGAATTCGGTGAACAGCTTTTCACGTTTGGTATTTGCCATAACTATTTAGAGATTAGTATGAGTGTTCTGTACTTTGTTTCGAAATTGCACGTAAAGGTACGAAATAATTGTCGAATTGTAACAAGAAATTGTTAACAAAATAACATCACCTTGCACATCCCTTTAAAAATAGGGTTGTGCTGATCGGAAATTTTTCCAGTCGAAGCCGGGGCGGTTTTCGGCTTTTCTGTGGGCTTTTGGATGAAAATTGGCCTTTTTAACCCCAAAAATGTGCGAAGTGCAAAAAATGCAATTTTTGGGATTTTGGTGAATTTTTAATGCTGTTTTCCGGAAAAATGCCTCAAAAAATCGGATATTGTCTGAAAAAATGGGTGTTTTTCCCGAAAAATGCCCAAAAAAATCGCATTTTTTCTGAAAAATGCATTTTCCGGAAAACAACGTATTGGAATTATTTTTACATTTGCAACCGTAAGGACAGATGTACCGAGTCGGGGAGAGATCCCGGGTTAGTTTAGGTCGGTGATTCCTGCCGAGAGGCAGCGGTCCGGAAAAATTCAGGTTAGGTTTTAGTTTGCAATTATTGGGATTTCTCTCCGCTCGGTTTTTTCGGGAAATCCAACTCTTCAAACAGAATAGGTATATGTCATCATTGCTCAGATTCAAAATGGTCGACGCGGCGATCAACCATACCGCCGTGGAGGTGAAGGTCCCGGAGGGCCGTCCCTCGGATTACTTCGGAGAAAAAGTCTTCGGACGCGCCGCCATGCGCAAGTACCTCGACAAGCGGACCTACGCCGCCCTGCTCGACACGATGGAAAACCGAACGCCGCTGACGCGCGAGGTGGCCGACAGTATTGCCGCCGGCATGCGACAGTGGGCCCTGGAGCATGGCGCCGATCACTATACGCACTGGTTACAGCCGCTGACGGGCGGTACGGCCGAAAAACACGATGCCTTTGCCGAGCCCGACGGACACGGTGGGGTGCTGGAGGAGTTCTCGGGCAAGTTGCTCGTGCAGCAGGAGCCCGATGCCTCGTCGTTCCCCAACGGCGGAATCCGCAATACGTTCGAGGCCCGCGGTTATTCGGCCTGGGATCCCGCCTCGCCGGCCTTCATCGTCGATACGACACTCTGCATCCCGACCGTCTTCATCGCCTACACGGGTGAGGCGCTGGATTACAAGGTGCCCCTGCTTCGGTCGTTGACAGCTGTCGGAACCGCCGCCACGGAGGTCTGCCACTATTTTGACAAGAATGTCGAGAAGGTCTTCTCCTATCTGGGATGGGAGCAGGAGTATTTCCTCGTCGACGAGAGCCTGTGGGCCGTCCGTCCGGATCTGATGCTGACGGGGCGCACGCTCATGGGGCATGAGTCGGCCAAGAACCAGCAGTTGGAGGATCACTATTTCGGTGCGATCCCGGCTCGTGTGATGGCCTTCATGAAGGATCTCGAGTACGAATGTCTGAAGCTCGGTATTCCGGTCAAGACGCGTCACAACGAGGTGGCCCCGAACCAGTTCGAACTGGCTCCGGTCTACGAGGAGGCCAATTTGGCCAACGACCACAACCAGTTGCTGATGACCATTATGGACAAAATCGCGCGTCGTCATCAGTTCCGCGTTCTGCTGCACGAAAAACCTTTCAAGGGAATCAACGGTTCGGGCAAGCACAACAACTGGTCGCTCGGAACGGATACGGGCGTCAATCTGCTGGGCCCGGGCAAGACGGCAGCCGAAAACCTGCAGTTCATCACCTTCCTGGTGAATGCCATCTCGGCGGTCTACAAGCACAACGGACTGCTGAAGGCCTCGATCATGAGCGCCACGAATGCCCACCGTCTGGGCGCCAACGAGGCACCCCCGGCCATCATCTCGACCTTCCTCGGGACGCAGGTTTCGGCCGTGCTGGACAAGCTGGCTGCGTCGAAGGGGGATGATGCGATCCGTTTCGATGCGAAGAATGTCTTCAAGATGAGCGGCATTTCGCATATCCCGACGCTCCTGTTGGACAATACCGACCGCAACCGCACCTCTCCGTTCGCCTTCACGGGCAACCGGTTCGAGTTCCGTGCCGTGGGGTCGTCGGATAACTGCGCCGAGGCGATGATCGTCCTGAATACGGCGATGGCCAACGAACTGACGGAGTTCAAGAAGAAGGTCGATGCGAAGATCGAGGCGGGCATGAAGAAGGAGAAGGCGATCTACGAGGTTCTGAAGCAGATGATCAAGGCTTGCCAGGCGATCCGTTTCGATGGCAACGGCTATTCGGAGGAGTGGAAGGCCGAGGCCAAGCGCCGCGGGTTGGATTGCGAGACCTCGACGCCGTTGATTTTCGACCGCTATCTGGATCCGGAGAGCCTGAAGATGTTTGCCGATATGGGCGTCTTCTCGAAGGTCGAGCTTGAGGCCCGTACGGAGGTGAAGTGGGAGACCTACACGAAGAAGATCCAGATCGAGGGACGTGTGCTGGGTGATCTGGCGATGAACCACATCGTTCCGATTGCTTCGAAATACGAGGCCGAGTTGCTGGACAAGGTCTACAAGATGTCGCAGATCCCGGGTCTGAATGCCGATCCGGATATCCGCCTCATCAAGAAGATCCAGGACCATGCGGCGGAGATCCAGCGTCTGACCGCGGAGATGATCGATGCGCGGAAGGTAGCCAACCGGATCGAGGACCAGCGCGAAAAGGCCATTGCCTATCACGATACGGTGGAGGTCTATTTCGATCAGATCCGCCGTCATATCGACAAGCTGGAGGAGATCGTCGACGATCAGATCTGGCCTCTGCCGAAATATCGGGAGCTGCTCTTCATCCGGTAGTTTTGCCGCGTGAAAACTGAAATCGGGTCCGGTTAGACAACCGGACCCGATTTCTTTGTGTGTTTATGCGGCTGCGTTCCTGCCGCTTGACGGCGGTTCGCAGCATGGCACATAAAAAAAGGGGAGGAAATCTCCCTCCCCCCCCCTGAACTCGTTGCCGAGTATTATTCCTCTTCGCGGTACATGTGTTCCACGTAAATGGCGTGCTGCATGGCCTCGCGCTTGGCAACCGAAGGCTTGGTGAAGTACTGACGGCGGCGCAGCTCCTTCAGGACTCCCGTACGCTCGTATTTACGTTTGAACTTTTTCAGGGCGCGTTCGATGTTTTCGCCCTCCTTTACCGGCATGATAATCATAATTCGATCAGTTTTTGTTATTGTTTTTTAATGTATTCGTTGGTTTGTCTGTGGGCAGGCCTCGCTTCGGGGCCCTCTTCCCGTATTGGTGTCTACTCGTCGGCTGTTCCGCCCGAGGACCCGAATTGCAGATAGGGAGCCAGCCGTGCTGCCTCCTCGCGGGTCAGTATCTCTTGTTCGATCAACTCCTCAGCGGTACTCCAACCTCCTTTCAACTGTCTTTGTTTGAGTAATCTCCTCAGCGTCTTGGGCGCGATGTAGGGATGGCGTCCCAATGCTTTCGGGCTTGCAAAGTTAATATCAATTTTTCGAATTTTGCAACTGTCGCAGTAAATTTGTTTCAAAATTTTTTCGTAGTTGCTCTCCGTGACTCCCGGAACCTCTGCAAGTTGCTCCACGCGGACGAAACCGCCGAGCCGTTCGCGGTAGTTGAGAATGTTCCCGACAGTCTTTTCTCCGATTCCGACGACGGAACGCAATGTTGCGGAGTCTGCCGTGTTGAGTTCGACGGGCTCGTCGATCGGGTGGGCCTTGCGCTCGGGGAAGATGACGTAGGGCTCCAGGGCCATGGCTACCGAGTCGTCGATGACGTAACAGGCCCGCAACTCCTCCATGTCGTAGATGCCGGAGAGATCCCTCCAGCGGATGAATGATTCGGCCTGGCGTTTGGAGAGCGCTCCGATGGCCTGCAGATAGCGGGCCGAGACGGTATCGATCCGGAAGGGTTGGGGCGGTTGCGGATTGGGAATGATCCGCCCTTTCCGGAACTCCTGGGGCGCGATGGCATATTTGCGTCCGATGCGGATCCAGGGTTCGAGACGCCGGTAGAGCGAGTCGTTGATGGTGTAGCAGAGGGTGATCTCTTCGGGAATGCGGAAAACCTTTCCTCCGCTGCGGTATTTGATCAGACCGACCGCTTCGTATTTCGAGAGGCCCAGTCTCCGCAACTCTTCGAAGGTTGCGGTGTTGGGATCGAACGGCCGCATGACGATGCTGTCGGCGGAGGTCCTCTCTTCAAATTCGCGTTCCACCAGCCGGGCCTGTTCCGGGTCGGCCTTCGGTCGTATCAACGTCAGGGCGACGATCAACACGGCCGCCAGCGGTACGAAGATCGTCACGGCGCGGATTTCACGATCGGAAAAGAATCGGGCCATTTTATTCGGGAGTTATTCGTTTGTGAGTTTGTTCGTATGTTCGATCGCCTGTTTGACGGAGCCCCAGCGGAGCAGCGCTTTGCGGGCTTCCGCTTCGGGGAGTCCGGTACTTTGGGCCACCATGCGGGTCCCGCGGGCGATGAGTTTGTCGTTCGTCAGCTGCATGTGGACCATGCGGTTTCCCTCGACGCGTCCCAGACGGATCATTACGGCCGTCGACAACATGTTGAGCATCATTTTCTGTGCCGTTCCGGCCTTCATGCGGGTCGAGCCGGTGACGAATTCGGGCCCTACGACCGCTTCGAGGGCATACTCGGCCTCGGCGGCGACGGGCGATCCGGGGTTGCAGACTACGGCCCCGGTCAGCAGACCGTGCTGCCGGGCCTTGCGCAATCCGCCGATGACGTAGGGGGTTGTTCCCGAGGCGGCGATTCCCACCAGCGTGTCGTCGGCCCCGGGGTGGTAGGGGGCCATGTCCCGCCAGGCTCCTTCGAGGTCATCCTCGGCATGCTCCACGGCACGGCGCAGGGCACCGTCCCCACCGGCGATCAGCCCGATCACCAGGTCGAAAGGCACGCCGAAGGTCGGGGGCAGCTCCGAGGCATCCGTCACACCCAGCCGGCCGCTGGTTCCGGCTCCGATGTAGAAGAGCCGTCCGCCGCGCTTCATGCGCTCGACGATGCGTTCGACGAGTTGTTCCATGACCGGGATGGTCTTGCGCACGGCCTCGTGAACCCGGGCATCCTCGCGGTTGATACCGGTCAGCAGGTCGTGCGTGGACATCTCCTGCAGGTTATCGTACTCCGAACTCTGTTCAGTGATTCTGTTCTCCATGGTGGTAGGCTGCAAGCCCTTCGGCGGGCGATTCGACAATGGTTCCGACCCGGTATCCTTCTGCTTCGAGGGCTTCGCGCAGCCACGTTTCAAAGTGTGCGGCGACGCCTCCGATACAGGCGACGGTCATCCCCTGCGGATAGTGGCTCAGATTGCGCCGGGCGAATTCCCGGAAGGCGCCGAGAAGCATCTCCCGGATTTCGCGACATGCCGCATGCGCCCGGATGAACGGAGCCAGAGAGGCGAGAAAGCGGTTGGCGCAGGGTTCGCGGTAGACGCGGCGGATGATCTCCTCGTATGTCAGACCGCTCTCGGCGAGGAACTCCTCGCGGAGGGGAATGTGGCCCTTGAAGATACCGTTGAGCAACTCCCTCCCCAATGCGGCTCCGCTACCCTCGTCGCCGAGGATGTAACCCAGCGGAGGGACGTTGCAGACGACCTCTCCGTTGCGACAGAGGCAGGAGTTCGAACCGGTTCCGAGGATGCAGGCGATCCCCTCCCCATGCCCCCAGAGAGCCCGTGCGGCTGCGGTCAGATCCGATTCGACGGTGATGTCGTCGGTTTCGAAGTGGCGGACCAGTTCGTTTCGAAGCCGCAGCGAGGCCTCCGGGAACGACCGGCCGCATCCGGCGCCGTAAAAGCGGACGGCCTGCACCTCCTCCAGGCCGCAAAGCTCCGTCAGCACCTCGCGGATCTGCTCCTCCGAGTATTGGACGGCATTGATCCCGCGGGTCCTGATTTCGCGCCTCCGGGATCCGTCATCGACAATCCAGGTACATTTTGTCGAACCGCTGTCTGCAAGAAGTATCATTATTCAAAGATACATATAATATATGGATTCCGGAAGAAAAAACAGTTGAACTAAATTTTTTAGTTGATAAACTATAAAATATAGTTGCATGTGAAGATTTTTTAGTTACCTTTGTATCGAAGCCCGGAAGATCGCTGCCCTTATTCCGGAATATCTTCTTTTCGGGAGTGTTCCGCACTTTGGAGGCTTCGGACAGCCGGTGTCCGGACGGAATTCGTCGAGGCCTTCTTGCTGAGGCGGCGAATAACCCACAGAAAAACCGATAACCGATCGAACAATCAACCATGGAAAAACTGACACGACGTGAAGAGGAGCTGATGCGATGCTTCTGGACGCACGGACCGCTGTTCGTGCGGGAGTTGGTGGAGCTCTCCCCCGAACCGAAACCGCATTTCAACACCTTGTCGACAATGGTGCGGACACTCGAGGCAAAGGGCTACGTGGGGCACCAATCCTTCGGCAATACCTACCGGTATTATGCCCTTGTAAGCGAGGAGGAGTTCTCTCGCCGTACGCTGGGCCATGTCATCCGCCATTATTTCGAAAACTCCTATCTCGGGGCTGTCTCGGCCCTGGTCGAGGAGGAGAAGATCTCGGTTGAGGAGCTGCGTGCACTGATCGACCGTATCGAACATCAACATCCGAAATAGCCATGTGGTACGAACTGCTGCTCTATAATCTGAAGGTCGGGGCCTGTCTGGCTGTTTTTTATCTCTTCTTCAAGCTGCTGTTGAGCCGCGAGACCTTCCATCGTTTCAACCGTGTCGTGGTGCTCGGAGCGATGCTCGTGTCGTTCCTTTTGCCGTTGTGTGTGATTACCGTCGAGCGGGAACTCCCCGTGCAGTCCGTATCTCTGCCGCTTGTGCAATCCGCCGCCCCCGTTGATACCGACTCCTGCCTGTCGTTTCCGTGGCAAACGGTTCTCGGAGTGCTTTTCCTTGCCGGGGCCGTTGCAACCGCCCTTTGGACCCTCTGGTCCTTGTCCGCGGTGTTGCGGTCGATCCGCCGGGGACGCCGCGAACGGTTGGAGGAGGGTACGGTCCTGATCCGTCGTACCGAACCCGTAACCCCATTCAGTTGGGGACGGTATGTTGTGATTTCAGACCGGGATCTGGCTGAGAACGGTCCGGCCATTCTCGCCCATGAGCGAGCCCATGCCCGCCTGCATCATTCGCGGGATGTCCTGATGATGGATCTGGCCGGATGCCTGCAGTGGTTCAACCCGGCGATGTGGCTGTTGCGCCGGGAATTGCGGGCCATCCACGAATATGAGGCGGACGAGGCGGTACTCTCCAGCGGTATTGACGCCCGTAGTTATCAGATGCTGCTTATAAAAAAGGCTGTTGGCGGGAGGTGGTGCTCAGTCGCCAACAGCTTCAATCACAGTAAACTTAAAAACCGTATTACCATGATGTTGCGAAAACGATCGTCGCGGTGGGTCGAAGCGCGGGCGCTTCTTCTGCTGCCGCTTGTGGGGCTGGCTCTGGGAGCCTTTTCCCAAACCCGTTATGTCGTTCCGGAGGACAAAGTTACCAAAGAAAACAGAAAAATCACCCTCGTCGGGCAGAAATTTTCCGATTTGGAACCTTCGGAACTGCCGTTGATGCTGGTGGATGGTCAACAGGTGTTGACGTTTGATACGCTCCAGGTGGATCGGATTGCTTCGATCACCGTGCTGAAGGATTCGATGGCGCAGGCCTCCTACGGACCGCAAGGCAAAAACGGTGTGATCCTTGTCACGATGAAAAAGCCCGGTGAAACAACAACATCCGGAGCTTCGGCTCCGACCGCAGGAGCAGCCGCGGAGTCTCATGCACAAGCCGTGGTCGCCTCCAGGGGCGTTGTTACGCAAACCTCGATTCCGACGGGCTCATTCCAGCCGGAGAATCGGGCGCATACGATCGTTGAACTGAACGTCGAGGGGGATTCGGTGACGCTTGATTCGCAGTTGCTTGAGCGTGCGGGGGGATATAGCACCTCTGACCGGGTAACTTTTCGCAAGGAGCTCGGATCGAATTATGTGGGGATCTCGCTGCTTGAGACCGGGAATCCGGATTCGGAGGAGCACGCCGGAACCTCTGCGACCTGCAATACGGTTGTCGGAGGAAAGGGCGGGATGATCGTGACGGGTCCGGAGGTGATGTCGAAAAGCCGCTCCAACGACAAAGGTTCGGTCACGGTGGCCAAAGGACGTGTGACGGCCGACTTCTCGGAGATCGACGAGGCGGATTACCGGATCGAACTCGACGGCAAAAGCGCTACGATGTCCGATCTGAAACGGATCGAACCGGGCAAAATCCGGAAGATTGAGGTCTCCTATGATGCCGCGGCCCCTGATAAACCGGGCCTGTTGCTGGTGCGGACGCGCAGGTGAGGCGTTGCGGATCCTTTCATACGCAAGGAGTGGTTCAAAAGGGTGGAGCGGGAGGTCCCGTTCCACCTTTTTTATTCGAAATCGACGATCTCGGGCCTTGTCGGGCGGTAGCGGTATTGTTCTACGCTGGTGGGATTCGAAATCCGGAAATATTCACAGTCGACCAGTCCGTTTTTTCCAAGGGCGATTCCGAGGCGTATCTGCACCGTGTTGAATACCAGGCGCTCGTTACGCAGTCGCACACCGACTCCGAACGAGGTAAAGAACTCGTTTTTGAAGACGTTGGGTGAGTAGCCGATGAGCCCGAAATCGGCAAATCCGAAGAAGGCGATGCGGAATCCCAGGGGCTGGTATGGGGAGAAAAGCACGGTTTCCGTGTTCAGGATCATCCGATTGGTACCGAGAATGTGCTCCTTGAGGGCCTGGAGACCGTTCGTGCTGGTAAAACGGATGCTTTCGTCGCTGCCTTCCCATCGGTTCCAGCCCTGGGTGTAGTTCAGCGAGACGAATTGCCGGATCCGACTCCGGTTCACCAGCAAGAGATTCGAGAACCACTTCAGATCGAGATCGACGGCACTTCGTTGCCACATGCCGTTGTCGGGGGCGATATAGCTTCCGAGCGTGGCACCTCCCATGATATAGCCCAGAGGGCAGAAGCCTCCGGCCTGACCGCTGATTCCCAGATAGACGGCCTCGTTGAACTCTCCCCAGGAGTATCCGGAGACGACTTCAGCCTTGTATCCCGAAGCGAGGTATTCCCGGCGTCCGAATCCGTAGATCATGTTGGCCGTATAGAATTTTTCGCGGTAGAGTCCGAGTCCCACGAGCAGCGCATCCTGATCATGCAGGGCGGGATTGTAGCGAGGCCCGACCTCGGGGCGCTGGCTTACACGCCGGTAGTTGTAACGTCCCGTGAGGTAGATGCTCGAGTTGATGCCGCGCAGGAAGTGCGAATACCCGCCCCAGGCATCGAGATTCCGCTCCTTGACGAGCAGCGAGGTGTCCTGCTCGATCATGTAGCGTTTGTCCTTGATGTCGTTGTATGTAAGACCGATTTCGTAGTCCGTGGGGCGGATGAACTCCTTGCGGATTCCGAGATCGAGCGTCGAACTGTAGAAATTGCGTCCGGCGCTGAAATCGGCGGTGTAGAAGGTTCCCAGGACGTTGGGAATCTCATATTCGACCATGTTCCCGCCATAGGAGAAGTCGTTGCGGTTGAAGTTGGTGCTGACCTTGAGCTTGTTTCCCGTTCCGAGGATGTTGGCATCATAGAGGGCGACCGTTGTGCGGCCTTCGGAGTGCAGGGCTCCGTCTGCAGAGATGGTCCATGCATCCCGTGTTCGGATGACGAGATTTACGCAGGTGGAATCCAGCGAGTCGGTCTGTACGTCGATGTCGATATCCGAGATGTAGCTTCTGGAGCGGATCAGTTGTTTGGTTCGGACGATGAGTTGCGGATCGAGTTCCTCTCCGGATTTGAAGAGCAGGTCCCGGCGGATGACCCGTTCACGCGTGATCATGTGTGTTTTGTTCGCGAGTCGTTCGAGCCAGTTTTCATCGTTGTCGAAGACCTCCTGCCGTCGGATTTCGATATTTGCGATTCTCTTTCCGGCGTAGGGCATCAACTGTTTTGTTTCATCGAGCACCTGTCCCTTGGCTGTGGTATCGAGCGACGGCTTGACGAAGAGCATCCGGTAGAGCAGTCTCGGCACGGTGCGGCGGCTTGTTTTTGATTCGATGCTGTCGTAGAGGCGTTCGTTGCGGGCTCGGGCCTCCGGATTTCGGATCCGGGCGCTGTCGGGAGTGAAACGGTCGGGGGTTTGGAGACCGGGCCCGGCTTCAGACACTGCGGACCGAGCCGATGCCATGAGACCCGTGAATACGACAATCAGGATCAAAAAGAATATGCGGGCCCCGGAAAACATGTGTCAAAGATAACGTAAAAATCCCGTAAAAACGTATTTGAACAGCGTATCTTGGCCTGTTGAAGAGACAAAAAAGGTTCACCTTTTCGAGGTGAACCTTTTTGTGTATGCAGAAGGGCTTCGGAATGTGGTCGATACGGCAGCGTCGCGTTACCATGGGAAAAAGGGGGCTCTTTGGCGCTTTTCTGCACGTGGAAGCTCTGTCTTTTCTGGAACTTCCTTCTTCGTTGCCCACTTTGCCTCGGCAGCCTTTTTCGTTGGCTTCGATCGCCTATTCTGTTTCAGACAACCTTTTTCTCACTTCCAGCTCCCTCCTCTCAGGCCTCGGGGCCTTATCTGTTCCAGACAACTTTTTTTCTCTCGTCCAACTCCCTCCTCTCAGGCCTTGGGGCCAGTCTGTCCCAAACAATCTTTTCTCTCGTCCAGCTGCCTCTCTCAGGCCTCGGTGCCATTTTGTCCCATCTCGTCCAACAGCCCCTTTCTCTCGGACCTCGGAGCCTTATTCGGTTCCAGACAATCTTTTCCCCGTGCTCCTACAATCTCTCTTTTTCTCGGGCCCTTCCTGGAAGCTCTCTCCCTGCCCCCCCCCACCGGTTATTTACGACGCTCTTTGGCCTCGATGCACTCGGTGGCGTGCGGAACCTTCATCAGCCGCTCCTTGGGGATCAGTTTGCCGGTAGTCTTGCAGATTCCGTAAGTTTTGTTCTCGATACGCACGAGCGCCATTTCGAGATTGCGGATGAATTTCATCTGATGGGCTGCCAGACGCCCGCTTTCTTCCTTGGAGAGGGTTGTAGCACCTTCTTCCAGCACCTTGAAGGTCGGCGACGTGTCTTCGGTGTCGTTGTCGGCCGTATGGGTAATGGTGGCACGCAGCAGTTCGTAGTCCGCCCGCGCGTTCTCAAGCTTTTTCAGAATAAGCTGCTTGAACTCTTCGAGTTCGGCATCGCTGTATCGGGTTCTTTCGTCTGCCATAATCTGTCCTCTCTTTTTTGGTTTTATGTAAAATTAAACAAAATTTCCGATATAACCAAATTTTCGCGGAAACAGATCGGCAATTATACCCTCGACACTGCAATCCGCAACGGCTCGTCGTCGATGTCTGAATCGACAACGGTGCCACCGGCCGGTTCTGCTGTTGCACGGACCTCCACGGCGAGCGTTTGCGAGGCAATGTAATCGGCATAGCGTGCAATCGCCTCAGCCACGATCTCCTTCTGCTCGATCTCCACGCGGATCTTGTCGGTCACTTCGAATCCGGAATCCTTTCGGATGTTCTGGATGCGGTTGATCAACTCACGTGCCACACCTTCCGCACGGAGTTCGTCCGTGAGGGTGATGTCGAGAGCCACGGTGAGCTTGCCCTCCGAGGCGACGAGCCATCCGGGCATGTCCTCGGAGGTAATCTCGAAGTCCGCGGGCGTCACGACGATCCGTTCGCCGTCGATCTCCAGTACGGATTCGGGCGCCGCCTCGATTTCGGCGATGCGCTCCTGATCGAATCCGGCCACCAGGGCGGCGATCTGTTTCATCTGCTTGCCGTAGCGGGGCCCGAGCGTCTTGAAGTTGGGCTTGATGCGTTTGGTGATGATTCCGGTGGTCTTCTCGATGAGCTCGATCTCCTTGACGTTCACCTCGCTCATGATGAGGTTCTTCACGGCGGCAATGTGCTCGGCCATCGAGGGGTCGAGTACCGGGATGAGGATCTTCATCAGCGGCTGGCGCACCTTGATCGAGACCTTGCGGCGCAGGACCAGCACCATCGACGAAACCCGCTGTGCGAGATCCATCCTCTCTTCGAGCTGGCGGTCGATGCATGTTTCGTCGGCCTTGGGGAAGGTCGAGAGGTGAACCGATTCATCGGTGTGACGGCCGCTCATGGCGTTCAGGTCGCAGAAGATGCGGTCGGAGATGAACGGCGCGAAGGGTGCCGCGAGCATTGCGACGGTCTCCAGACAGGTATAGAGCGTCTGATAGGCTGCGAGTTTGTCCTCGGACATTCCGCCGCCCCAGAAACGTTTGCGGTTCAGACGCACGTACCAGTTCGAAAGGTTTTCGCCGACGAACTCCTGAATGGCTCGAGCCACGGGCGTGGGATCGTAGTTCTCGAGGTATTCGGTGACGTCCTTGACGAGCGAGTTCAGCAGGGAGATGATCCACCGATCGATCTCGGGGCGTCGCTCCAGCGGCACTTCGGGTTCGCGGCCCGTGAAGGCGTCGACGTTGGCGTAGAGCGCGAAGAACGAATAGGTGTTGTAGAGCGTGCCGAAGAACTTGCGGCGCACTTCGTCAACCCCTTCGCGATCGAATTTGAGGTTGTCCCAGGGCTGCGAGTTGGAGATCATGTACCAGCGCGTGGCATCGGGTCCGTATGTGTCGAGTACGTCAAACGGATCAACGGCGTTTCCGAGCCGTTTGGACATCTTGTTTCCGTTCTTGTCGAGCACCAGACCGTTCGAGATGATGTTCTTGAAGGCCACCGAGTCGAACAGCATCGAGGCGATGGCGTGCAGCGTGAAGAACCATCCGCGGGTCTGGTCGACGCCCTCGGCGATGAAGTCGGCCGGGTAGACCTCCTTGAAGTCCTCCTTATGCTCGAAGGGGTAGTGTACCTGGGCATAGGGCATGGCTCCCGAGTCGAACCAGACGTCGATCAGGTCGGGTTCGCGGCGCATCGGCTCACCTTTCGAGGAGACCAGCACGATCGAATCGACATAGGGGCGGTGCAGGTCGATGTTTTTGGTCGAGTAGTTCTCCTTCGACATGTCGCCGACCTTGAAATTCTTGTAGGGGTTTTCGGTCATCACGCCGGCGGCGATCGCTTTGTCGATCTCCTGCATGAGCTCCTCGACCGAACCGATGCACTTCAGCTCCGAGCGGTCTTCGGTGGCCCAGATCGGAAGCGGCGTGCCCCAGAATCGCGAACGCGAGAGGTTCCAGTCGTTGAGGTTTTCGAGCCACTTGCCGAAGCGTCCCGTACCGGTCGATTCGGGCTTCCAGCGGATCGTGCGGTTCAACTCGATCATGCGCTCCTTGCAGGCCGTCGTGCGGATGAACCACGAATCGAGCGGGTAGTAGAGCACGGGTTTGTCCGTACGCCAGCAGTGGGGATAGTTGTGCACGTGTTTCTCGATCTTGAAGGCCTGATTGGCGGCCTTCATCTTCATGCAGATGTAGATGTCGAGCGATTCAGCGGCTTGGGCAGCCTTTTCGTCGTACTTGCCGTCGACGGTGAACTGCGGGTCGTAGGCATTCTTGACCCAGCGGCCCTCGTACTCCTTGTAGACCTCGACGTCGACGCACTCACGGACGAATTGCTCGTCCAGCTCGTCGAGGAGGTAGAATTTTCCGGTGAGGTCGACCATCGGTCGGGTTTCGCCCTTCTTGTTGATCATGAAGAGCGAGGGGATTCCGGCGGCGCGGGCGACGAATGCGTCGTCGGCACCGAACGTCGGGGCGATGTGGACGATACCCGTACCGTCCTCTGTGGTGACGTAGTCGCCCGAGATGACGCGGAAGGCCTTTGCGGAGGCATCGTGCCAGTTGCCCTCCTCATCCAGTTCGACGGGTTTGCCCCACGGCAGCAGCTGCGCGTAGTGCATGCCGACCAGCTCGGGCCCCTTCCACTCTCCGACTACCTGGTAGGGGATCAGCTTGTCGCCTGGCTTGTAGTCCTCGAGCGCCAGCCCTTCGGCCTTCTTGTTGAAATGGGCGTTCAGAAGCGCTTTGGCCACGACGGCTGTCATCTTCTCGCCGGTGTAGGGGTTGTAGCTGCGCACGGCTACGTAGTCGATTTTCGGGCCGACGCAGAGGGCCGTATTCGAGGGCAGGGTCCACGGCGTGGTGGTCCAGGCCAGGAAGACGGGCGTTCCCCACCCCTCCATTTCGGGTTTGGGGTCGAGGATCCGGAACTGGGCTACGGCCGTCGTATCCTTCACGTCGCGGTAGCAGCCGGGCTGGTTCAGCTCATGGGTCGAGAGACCCGTTCCGGCGGCCGGCGAGTAGGGCTGAATGGTGTATCCCTTGTAAAGGAGCCCCTTGTCGTAGAGCTGCTTCAGAAGCCACCACAGCGATTCGATGTACTTGTTGTCGTAGGTGATGTAGGGGTCGTCCATGTTGACCCAGTATCCCATCTTGCGGGTGAGGTTCTCCCACACGCCGGTGAACTCCATGACGGCTTCGCGGCAGGTGCGGTTATACTCCTCGATGGAGATCTTCTTGCCGATATCCTCCTTGGTGATTCCGAGTTTCTTCTCGACGCCCAGCTCGACGGGCAGTCCGTGGGTGTCCCAGCCGGCCTTGCGGTGTACGAGGTATCCCTGTTGGGTCTTGTATCGGCAGAAGACGTCCTTGATGGTACGGGCCATGACGTGGTGGATGCCGGGCATACCGTTGGCCGAGGGGGGACCTTCGTAAAATACGAACGTCGGATGTCCCTCACGGGTTTCGATGCTTTTGTGGAATGTGTCGTGTGCATCCCATTCGCCGAGCACGTCGGCGGCGGTTCCGGCCAGGTCGAGGCCTTTATACTCCTTGAACTTCATATCGGTAAGCAAAAATTTTCGTATCTGTTTTGACAACTGGCAAAGATAATAAAAAGATTGGAAAACGTTGCAACATTGTGTCGATTCCCATGCTCCGCCACTCCCGACCATAAAAAATCCGGGCCGCTCCATGGTGAGGATCCGGCCCGGAATACTCTATTTTCGACGCGCATCCGTTTCGCGCTGCGCAACCGGCTGTCAGTCGAAAGACTGCATCTCGATGAGTTTGGCGTAGATGCCGTTTCGCTCCATGAGTTCGGCATGGGTTCCCTGTTCGGCGATGCGTCCGTGGTCGACGACGATGATCAGGTCGGCGTTGTGGATCGTCGAGAGTCGGTGTGCGATCACCACCGAGGTGCGCCCCTTGAGCAGGTTGTTCAGGGCATCCTGGACGAGTTTCTCGCTCTCGGTGTCGAGAGCCGAGGTGGCCTCGTCGAGGATCAGGATGTCGGGGTTCTTCAGCACGGCCCGGGCGATCGAGAGGCGTTGGCGCTGACCTCCGGAGAGTTTCACACCGCGGTCGCCGATGTTGGTATCGTAGCCCTCGGGACATTCGCGGATGAAGCTGTCGGCGTTGGCCACGCGGGCGGCTTCGACAACCTCTTCGCTCGTGGCGCCGCGACGCCCCATGGCGATGTTGTTCTTGATGGAGTCATTGAAGAGCACGGTGTCCTGGGCCACGACGCTCATGTGTGCGCGGACGCTCTCCTGCGAGTAGTCGCGCAGCGACACGCCGTCGAGGAGGATCTCTCCGGCCGTGGGGTCGTAGAAGCGGGGCAGGAGCTCGCTGAGGGTCGATTTTCCGCCTCCGGAAGGTCCGACAAGGGCCACGGTCTGACCGTGGCGGATCTCGAACGAAATTCCGTCGATTACTTCGCGAGAACCGTCGTAGGAGAAGTGTACGTTGCGGAATTCGATCTTGTCTTTCAGTCCGGTGAACTCCTTGGCGTCGGGTTTGTCCTGAATTTCGGGTTTGGTGTCGATGATCGAGAAGATGCGCTCACCGGCAGCCAGACCCTGGTTGATGTTGGCAAACTGGTCGATGAAGGTTCGGACGGGACGGGTGATCTGCGAGAAGATGGCCACGAAGGCGATGAAACCTCCGGGGTCGAGCGATCCGGCGGCCACGAGGGCGCCTCCGAAGACGAGGATCACGCCGACGGCCGTGATGCCGAGGAATTCGCTCATGGGTGATGCGAGCTGCTGCCGGCGTGCCATCGAGAGGGTCAGGCGAGCCAGATCGGCACTGATGTCGTAGTATTTCTGTTTGATGTATTCGGTGGCGTTGTAGCTCTTGATGACCTTGATTCCGGAGAGGGATTCGTCGAGCGTGGCGACCATTTCGCCCATGCGCTGCTGATTGGTCCGGGCGGGATGGCGGAGCTTTTTGACGATGTTGCCGATCAGCAGGGCGACGATCGGCAGGAAGAGTACCGAGAAGACGGCGAGTTCCCACGAGATGGCGATCATCATGACGATGTATCCGATGATGAGGAAGGGTTCGCGGAACGACACCTGGAGGGTGTTTGTGATACAGAACTGCACGACGCCGACGTCGGAGGTGATTTTGGAGATGATGTCGCCCTTTCGCTGGTCGGAGAAGTACCCGACGTTCATGTCCATGACGCGGGCGAACATCTCGTTGCGCATCTTCTGGAGGGTGCGTGTGCGCATGTTCTCCATGGTCCAGGCTCCGAGGTAGCGGAAGAGGTTGCTCAGGAAGCTGATGATGATGGCGATGATGGCCAGCAGCATGAGGACATTCTGTCGGTCATACTCCTGGAAAAGGTGCGAGTAGGTGAAGTTGAACAGGGTGGTGAGGTACTCCTGGTTGAATTCTACGGGCGGGAGTTTTTCCACATACTCGAACGAGTAGTTCGCATCGAACATGGTGTTCAGGATCGGGATGATCAGCATGAACGTCAGCGAGTTGAACAGAGCGTAGAGCAGCGAGTAGATGAAATAGGGGATCGCGTATTTCTTGATCGGGCGGGCAAAGCCCAACAGCCGCATGTAGGTTTTGAACATTCCGAAAGGTTTGTAAGTTGCGCAATCTCACATCGCGAAGTCCGGTTCGCGTCTTTTCGGCCGGCCGGGCCGGACAGAGACTTCGGTGTGGAAAACAATTTCCCGCAAATATAAGCATAATTGCCCGAAAAGCGAAAAAAGCCCGAAAAATCGGGCAATTATCGGGAAAAAACAACATTTTGACGGATCCGGATGACGATCTGGTGTTTCCCTTCGCGTATACTCGCTTGTTTTCGGTTCGCAGGACCTATTCGGGAGTGTATCCCGTGTCCTCCTTCCAGTGTTCGCGATTGTTTGCAGCCGCCACGGCCAACTGGTCGCAACGGTTGTTCTCCACGGTGTCGGCGTGTCCCTTTACCCAGACGAACCGGACGTGGTGGCGGTTGTACGAGCGCAGGAAACGCGTCCAGAGGTCGGGATTCTTTTTCCCGGCGAAGCCTTTGCGGACCCAGCCGAAGAGCCACCCCTTCGTAACGGCATCGACAACATACTTCGAGTCGGAATAGATCACGACGTCGGAGCCTTCGAACCGGAGTGCTTCGAGGGCGATGCAGACGGCCATGAGCTCCATGCGGTTGTTCGTCGTGAGGCGGAAACCCTGTGAGAGCTCCTTGCGGTGGGGGCCCGAGAGGAGCACAACACCGTACCCTCCGGGTCCGGGATTTCCGAGAGCCGAGCCGTCGGTATAGATGGTGATGGATGGCATCGTAAAAGTTGCGGATTTCAGGTTGTTTTCCCCGGTTGCGACAAGCCCCCGCCACGAGGGCGGGGGTTTGTACGGGGATTTGTCGTGGGGCACGGGGTTATCGGATTCGGGGAAGCCTCCGGATATTGCGCTCCTTTCCGGAGAGCATCTCTTTCGGCACCCTTCCGGCAACCTTTCGGTTTGCAGTCTCTTCGGCGGCTTTCCGGCTCTTTCCGGACGGCACTCTATGGACACTCTTCCGGTATCCTTTTGGATTGCAGCCTCTCCGGCGGCTTCCCGGTTCTTTCCGGGCTCTTCCCGGACGGCACTCTATGGGCACCCTTCCGGCATCCTTTCGGATTGCAGCCTCTCCGGTTCTCCTTTACCCCCCCCCTCTTGAAAACTATTTCAGGGCCTCGAGCTGCTCCCGGAGTGCGGCAATCTTGGCCTCGGCATCGGCCTGCTTGGCGCGTTCGTTGGCCACGACCTTCTCGGGTGCCGACTGTACGAAACGCTCGTTCGAGAGTTTCTTCATCACCGAGGCGAGGAAGCCTTCGTAGTATTTCAGGTCATCCGAGAGTTTCTTGATCTCGGCCTGGGTGTCGATCTTGCCCTCCATAGGTACGAAATACTGCGTAGTCTTCACCAGGAAGGCTGCAGCTGCGGGATCCTTCTCCGTGACGGGCTCGATCGAGGAGAGGTTGGCCATCTTCATCACCACGGGGGCGAACTCCGCGGGGTAGTTCTCGTCGACGATGACATGCAATGCGAGCGCCTCTTTTTGCGGGAGGTTCTTCTGGTTGCGGATGTTGCGCACCGAGGAGACAATCTCCTTCACGAGTTCGAAACGTGCCAGCAGTGCTTCGTCGGCCTTGGCCACCTCGGGCATCCGGGCTACGCAGATCGATTCACCCTCCTGCCGCGGGGCGAGTGCCTGCCAGATCTCTTCGGTGATGAAGGGCATGAAGGGATGCAGCATACGCATCAGTGCGTCGAAATATCCCTTCGTGGCCTCGAGCGTCGCGGCATCGACGGGCTGTCCGTAGGCGGGTTTGACCATCTCGAGATAGAGGCTGCTGAAGTCGTCCCAGAAGAGACGGTAAATCTCCTTGAATGCCTCCGAGATGCGGTACGAACGGAAATCCTCGTCAATCTGTCCGAGCGAGCGGTTGAGCGCCTCGCGGAACCAGGCGACGGCCAGGCGGTTGTTTTCGCTCTGCTGTGCGGCAGCATCCACGGCCCAGCCGTTTACGAGCCGGTAGGCGTTCCAGATCTTGTTTCCGAAGTTGCGGCCCTGCTCGCAGAGCGCTTCGTCGAACATGACGTCGTTGCCGGCCGACGAGCTGATGAGCATCGCCATGCGGACACCGTCGGCGCCGTATTGTGCGATCAGATCGAGCGGGTCGGGGGAGTTGCCCAGCTGCTTGGACATCTTGCGTCCGATCTTGTCGCGGACGATGCCCGTGAAGTAGACATTGGAGAAGGGCTTTTCGTTGCGGTATTCATACCCGGCCATGATCATGCGGGCGACCCAGAAAAAGATGATGTCGGGTGCGGTCACCAGGTCGTTCGTCGGGTAGTAATATTCGATTTCGGGATTGTGGGGGTTGCGGATTCCGTCGAAGACGGAGATGGGCCAGAGCCACGACGAGAACCACGTGTCCAGCACATCCTTGTCTTGGCGCAGGTCCGAGAGCTGCAACGACGCATCGCCGCTCTTTGCGCGGGCCTTTTCGAGGGCCTCTTCGGGCGTCGGGGCGACGACGAAGCCGCCCTTCGGGAGATACCACGCCGGGATGCGCTGTCCCCACCAGAGCTGACGGGAGATGCACCAGTCCTTGATGTTCTCCATCCAGTAGCGGTAGGTGTTCTTGTACTTTTCGGGGACGAAGCGGATGGCGTCCTCCAAGACGGCCTTCGTGGCGGGCTCGGCGAGCTCCTTCATCGAGAGGAACCACTGCATCGAAAGTTTGGGCTCGATGGCTACGCCTGTGCGCTCCGAGTAGCCGACGTTGTTGGTGTAGTCCTCGACCTTCTCGAGCAGTCCGGCGGCGTCGAGGTCTCCCTCGATCTTGCGGCGGACGTCGAAACGGTCCTCGCCGACGTACATGCCGACCTTGTCGTTGATCGTTCCGTCGTCGTTGCAGATGTCGATGGATTCCAGGCCGTATTTCTCGCCCAGCATGTAGTCGTTGACGTCGTGGGCCGGGGTTACCTTCAGGGCTCCGGTACCGAATTCGATATCGACGTAGGTGTCGCGGATGACGGGGATCGAGCGTCCGACGAGCGGCACGATGACGCGGGCGTCGTCGTGCAGATCCTGATAACGCGGGTCGTTGGGGTTGACGCAGAGGGCCGTATCGCCGAGGATGGTTTCGGGACGGGTCGTGGCGACGATGATCGTACGGTCCGCACCCTCGACCTTGTAGCGCAGGTAGTAGAGTTTACCGTGCGACTCCTTGAATACGACCTCTTCATCCGAGAGGGCGGTCTGTGCGGCGGGGTCCCAGTTGACCATGCGTACGCCGCGGTAGATCTTGCCCTTTTCGTAGAGGTCGCAGAAGACGCGCAGGACCCCTTCCGTGCGGATGTCATCCATCGTGAAGCAGGTGCGGTCCCAGTCGCACGAGGCGCCGAGTTTGCGCAGCTGCTGGAGGATCACGCCGCCGTACTTCTCCTTCCACTCCCAGGCGTAACGAAGGAACTCTTCGCGCGAGAGCGAGGATTTCTCGATTCCCTTTTCGCGGAGCATGGCGACAACCTTGGCCTCCGTGGCGATCGAGGCGTGGTCCATGCCGGGGACCCAGCAGGCGTTCTTTCCGGACATGCGGGCGCGTCGCACGAGCACATCCTGCAGCGTGTTGTTGAGCATGTGGCCCATGTGGAGCATGCCGGTGACGTTGGGGGGCGGAATGACGATCGTATAGGGCTGTCGCTCATCGGGTTCCGAGTGGAATAGCTTGTGATTGATCCAGTAGTCGTACCATTTGGACTCGATCTGCTGGGGTGCGTATTTGTCAGCGATTTGCATGGCTCGTAGGGAATTTAACGTTGTTTCCGAAGACGCAAAGTTATTAACATTCTGTCAAAGATGAAATAAAATCTGCGAAAAATCGTTACCTTTGCAACTTGTATATAGGTATATAGGAACAGTATGAGCAAAAAAGATAAGATCGAAACCATAGAAACGGACGATATGAACCTCGTCCCCGAACTGCTCGACGGCAAGCACCGCGTGATTCCCATTGTGACGGGTGGTGACGAACCGGTCGAGGAGGTCGAAGTCCCGGAGATCCTTCCGATCCTCACGCTGCGTTCGTCGGTGCTCTTTCCGGGCGCCATCACCCCGATTACGGTGGGCCGCGACAAGAGCATTTCGCTCGTCCGTGCGGTGAATGCCGAAGGGGGAATGCTTGGCGCCGTGCTGCAGCGCGAGAGCGAGGTGGAGGATCCCTCGCCGGACGACATGTACAAGGTCGGTACGGCGGCGCGGATCATCAAGATCCTGGAGATGCCCAACGGCAATCTGACGGTGATTCTGAACGGTCTGGAGAAGATCGAAATCACGGAATATATCGCCACGGAGCCCTATTTCAAGGCGCGCGTGGTGGCACTGCGCGACTCGACGCCCGATTTGAAGAGCATCGAGTTCGAGGCCCTGGTGGACTCGATCCGCGACGTGGCGCTGAATATCATCAACGTCTCGCCCTCGATGCCCAAGGAGGCGGCCTTCGCCATCAAGAACATCGATTCGAAGCGGGGGATCATTAACTTCATCTGCTCGAACATGGAGCTCACGGACGAGGACCGGCAGTCGCTGCTTGAGGCCCCCGGCCTGCTGGCCCGGGCCCGGAAGCTGCTCGAGATCCTGATCCGCGAGCAGCAGCTGGCCGAACTGAAGAGCCAGATCCAGGAGCGCGTCAAGCAGGAGATCGACAAACAGCAGCGCGACTACTACCTGCAGCAGCAGATGCGCACGATCCAGGATGAACTGGGCGACGGTGCGGATGCCGATATCGAGAAGCTGCGCGAGGACGCCAAGAAGAAGAACTGGCCGAAGGAGGTTGCCGAAACCTTCGAAAAGGAGTTGCAGAAGGTCGAGCGGCTGAATCCGGCCGTGGCGGAATACTCCGTTCAGATGACCTACCTGCAGTTGCTGCTGGAGCTGCCGTGGAATGACGTAACGAAGGACAACCTCGATCTGAAGTGTGCCCGCGAACAGCTGGACCACGACCATTTCGGTCTCGATGAGGTTAAGGAGCGCATTCTCGAACACCTGGCCGTGATCAAGCTGAAGGGCGACCTGAAGCCCCCGATTCTCTGCCTATACGGACCTCCGGGCGTGGGCAAGACCTCGCTGGGCAAGTCGGTTGCCGCGGCGCTGGGCCGCAAGTTCGGGCGTATTTCGCTGGGCGGCCTGCACGACGAGTCGGAGATCCGCGGACACCGCCGCACCTACATCGGAGCGATGCCGGGGCGGATCATCCAGACGATCAAGCGCTGCGGCTCGTCCAACCCGGTGATCATCCTCGATGAGGTGGACAAGGTGACGGTCTCGAACCACGGCGACCCGTCGAGCGCCCTGCTCGAGGTGTTGGACCCGGAGCAGAACACCACCTTCCACGACAACTACATCGACATGGAGTACGACCTCTCGAAGGTGCTCTTCATCGCCACGGCCAACAACGTGGGCAACATTGCCCCGGCGCTTCGCGACCGTATGGAGATGATCAACATTCCGGGCTACCTCTTGGAGGAGAAGATCCGCATTGCGCAGGAGCACCTGTTGCCGAAGCAGCGCGAGGCCCACGGGATCAAGGAGGGCGAAATGACGTTGAGCGATGCGGTGATCGAGCAGATCATCGCCTGCTATACGCGTGAGGCGGGCGTCCGCTCGCTGGACAAGCACCTGGCGAAGATCGCCCGGGCGCGGGCCAAGCAGATCGCCTTCGAGGAGTCGTACACTCCGGAGGTGACGCTGCAGGATCTGGAGCGGATCCTGGGTATGCCGAAGTTCCTCAGGGAGGAGTACGAAGTGGGCGGCATGACGGGTGTGGTGACGGGCCTGGCCTGGACCGAGGTCGGGGGCGACATCCTCTATATCGAGTCGTGCCTGACGCCGGGCAAGGGTAAACTGAGTCTGACGGGTAATCTGGGCGACGTGATGAAGGAGTCGGCGACGATTGCCCTCGAGTGGGTGATGGCCCACTACAAGGAGCTGGGCATCGATCCGAAACTGTTCGAAACGAACGATGTGAACATCCACGTTCCGGAGGGAGCGATTCCGAAGGACGGCCCCTCGGCGGGAATCACGATGGTGACGTCGATCGTCTCGACCTTTACGGGCCGCAAGGTGAAGGAGCGCATCGCCATGACGGGCGAGACGACCCTGCGGGGCCGTGTGATGCCCGTGGGCGGCGTGAAGGAGAAGATTCTGGCAGCCAAACGGGCCGGGATTACGGAACTGATCCTTTCGGAGGAGAACCGCAAGGACATTGCGGAGATCAAGCCGGAGTATGTCGAAGGGCTGACGTTCCACTACGTGCGCACGAACGACGAGGTGCTGCAACTGGCTTTGGAAGAGAAATAGACGTATGAAATTCATTGCAATCATTCCGGCGCGCTATGCGTCGACACGTTTTCCGGCTAAGCCGCTGGCCCGGCTGGGAGGCAAACCGGTCATCCAGCGGGTCTACGAGCAGGTGGCCGGCGTGCTGGACGACGCCGTGGTGGCCACGGATGACGAGCGGATCTATGAGGCCGTCCGGTCGTTTGGCGGCAAGGTCGAGATGACCTCGACAGCGCACCGCAGCGGCACGGACCGCTGCCGGGAGGCCTACGACAAACAGGGCCGGGAGTACGACGTGGTGGTCAACGTGCAGGGCGACGAGCCCTTCATCCGCCGCGAACAGCTCGAAGCACTGAAACGCTGTTTCGAAAACCCCACGACCGACATCGCCACGCTGGTGAAACCCTTCACCGAGGCCGACGGACTGGCGGCGCTGGAGAATCCCAATTCGCCGAAGGTGGTGCTTGATGCGCAGTCGCAGGCCGTCTACTTTTCGCGTTCGGTGATCCCCTACCTGCGCAACGTTCCGCGCGAGGAGTGGCTGGCGAAGCACACCTTCTACAAGCACATCGGCATTTATGCCTTCCGCTCGGAGGTCTTACGCAAGGTTACGGCACTGCCGCAGTCGCCGATTGAGATCGCCGAGTCGCTCGAACAGCTGCGCTGGCTGGAGAACGGTTATAAAATAGGTGTGGGCATTACGGATGCCGAGACCGTGGGGATCGATACGCCGGAGGACCTGGCCCGCGCCGAGGAGTTTTTGAGACAACACCCTGAATTCAACCGATAGTCTTATGATACTGATAGCCGGACCTTGTGTCATCGAATCGGCCGAACTGCTGGACGCGGTTGCCGAACGCCTGGTGGCGATCAACCGCCGTTTGGGCACGGAGATCATCTTCAAGGCCTCGTTCGACAAGGCCAACCGCACGTCGATCGCGTCGTTCCGCGGTCCGGGCCTTGAAAAGGGGCTTCAAATGCTGGCGGACGTGCGGGAGAAATGGGGCTTGAAGCTCCTGACGGACATTCACGAATCGTGGCAGGCTGCGCCGGTGGGCGAGGTGGTCGACGTGATCCAGATTCCGGCCTTCCTGTGCCGGCAGACCGATCTGGTGGTTGCCGCGGCGAAGACGGGCCGCACGGTGAATATCAAGAAGGCGCAGTTCCTCTCGGGCGTGGATATGCGTTACCCGTATGAAAAGGCCTGTGAGGCGGGGGCCCGGGAGGTCTGGCTTACCGAACGCGGCAACTCGTTCGGCTACAACAACCTGGTAGTCGATTTCCGCAATATTCCCGACATGCTGCAGATCGCTCCGACGGTCATCATGGACTGTACGCACTCGGTACAGCGCCCGGGAGCTGCCGGCGGCAAGACGGGCGGCAACCGGGAGTTCGTTCCGGCGATGGCCCGGGCCGCGAAGGCCTTCGGAGCTACCGGCTATTTCTTCGAGGTGCATCCCGATCCGGACCGGGGACTGAGTGATGCCGCAAACATGCTGGCCCTCGATGATCTGGAACCTTTGATCGAATCTTTGCTTTGATTGAAATGACCGATATGGAGAAATCGCAGATTCTTGCGGTGGCCCGCAAGGCGCTGCATACCGAAATGTTGTCGTTGCGGCACCTGGAGGAGTCGCTGGACGACTCTTTTGCTGAAGCCGTGGAGTTGATCCTCGCGAGTCACGGCAAATGTATCGTGACGGGAATGGGCAAGTCGGGGCTTGTGGGTCGGAAGATTTCCGCGACCCTTGCCTCGACGGGTACGCCGAGTTTCTTTCTCCATCCCGGAGAGGCCTTTCATGGTGATCTGGGCATGATCTCGAAAGAGGATATCATCCTGGCGCTCTCCTATTCGGGCGAGACGGACGAGATTCTGAAGATCGTGCCGTTCATCCATGCAAACGGCAACCGGCTGATCTCCATGACGGGGAATCCCGAATCGGCGCTGGCCAAGAACTCCGACGTGCATCTGAACGTGCGGGTCGAGGAGGAGGCCTGCATCCTGCACCTGGCGCCCACGTCGTCCACAACGGCACAGATTGCCATGGGCGATGCGCTGGCAGTTTCGCTGATGCAGCTGCGGGGCTTCACGAGCGTCGATTTTGCACGCCTGCATCCGGGCGGGAGTCTGGGACGACGCCTGCTGATGACCGTGGGTAACGTCATGCGGGACCATGACCTGCCGGTCGTGACGCCCGACTGCCCGGCCACGGAGATGATCCATGCCATTTCGAAGGGCGGCCTGGGGCTGATCGTTATCTGCGAGGGCGACCGGATTGAGGGTATCGTCACGGACGGCGACGTACGTCGGGCCATGGAGCGCCTGCGGGGAGACTTCTTCAACATCAAGGCTGCTGATATCGCCACGCCGCATCCGAAGACGATCGCCCCGACCGAGAAACTGATCGAGGCCGAAAAGATGATGACCCGCAACAAGGTGACGTCGTTGCTCGTAACGGATGAGGCGGGCAAACTGGTCGGCGTGATTCAGATTTACGACATCAAGCTTTGAGCGAGTCAGAGGGAGGGGGGGGGGAAAGCGTTGGACCCGGTTGCTTTTAGCTTTGCCCGTTTGCCGGCTGCCGGTTGAAATCGGGTTGTTCGGGAGCGTTTCCTGGTCGTCCGGGTCCGCCGTTCCGGTTTTTGCACAAAATAGAAGGGAGAGATCTTTCGGGTCTCTCCCTTTTTTACGTTCCAACAGAAGAAGCGCACCGGTCAGGCGCTTGAAAGAGCAGGGGCGTTGCCGTCAGAGCCGGGCGATCAGTTCATCGATCTGCTCGTCGGTGGTGGCCCAGCTGGTGACGAACCGCACGACCGACTCCTCCTCACCGCGCGGTCCCCATAACTCGAAGGTTGCGTATTGGCTCAGACGGTCGATTTCGCGGTTCGGCAAGACGAAGAACTGCTGGTTGGTCGGCGAATCGATGTGGATCCGATAGCCCTTGGCGCGGAAGGCCTCCTTCAGCTTGCGGGCCGTCGTGATGGCTTGCCGGGCAATCCGCAGGTAGAGGTCGTCCGTAAAGAGCGTCTCGAACTGAATGCCCAGCAGCCGGCCCTTGGCCAGCAGGGCGCCGTGCTGCTTGACAAGGGTGAAGAAGTGTGGCAGCAGCTCCGGACGGGTGATGACGACCGCCTCGCCGAAGAGCGCCCCGACCTTCGTTCCGCCGATGTAGAAGATGTCGCACAACCGGGCGATGTCGCGGAGCGAGAGGGTGTTGCCATCGGCGGCGAGGCCGTATCCGAGGCGTGCTCCGTCGAGGTAGAGGGGGATGGCGAGACGTTGGCAGACGGCGTGGAGCTCCTCGAGCTCTTCGCGTGTGTAGAGTGTCCCGAACTCCGTGGGGTGGGAGATGTAGAGCATCCCCGGAGCCACCATGTGGGGCCATGTTTCGTCGCGGTAGAACTCCTCGACATACCGCGCAACGTCACACGCCCGCACCTTGCCGTCGTATCCCGGCAGCACGAGAACCTTATGCCCTGCGGCCTCGATCGCCCCGGCCTCATGGACGTTGATGTGTCCCGAATCGGCGGCCAACACCCCTTCGTGCCGCCGCAGCAACCCGTCGATGACGGTGGCATTGGTCTGAGTGCCGCCCACCAGGAAGTGAACCTCCGCCTGCGGTACCCCGCAGGCCTGTCGGATGAGCTCCCGGGCGTGTTCCGTATGGGGATCGCATCCGTACCCGGGGGTCTGTTCGAGATTGGTCTCGACGAGGCGGCGCATCACCTCGGGATGCGCTCCCTCCATGTAGTCGCAGTCGAAATGGAGCATGTGAGTCTGTGTTTTTCAGCCCCGGTCGTAATGGGGCATTTCGTCGGGAATCTCCAGCGAGAACTCCACAAGCCCGTGTACCACACCCGCTTCGCGCCAGACGGTCTGATAGATGAGCTTGCGGATTCCCTTTTTATGGATTGTATAGACGTTCTTACCGCCGGTTTCGATGAGTCGGCGGATGATTTCGCGTGAACGCTCGTTGTGGCAGGGGAGCAGCGAGCAGCCCCTTACGTCGCCATTCACGGCGATGGAGCGGTTGTTCTGGTAGCAGACCACGCCCTCCGTATCGCAGAGGGTGACGGCGCAGTCGAGTTCATCGGCCCACGAAGGGGATTCGAAAGAGATCATGGGATATGAGATATTGGGTACGATTAAGGTGTTTGGCTTCGGAGAAAGGATCATACAACAGCCCAATCCACGGGCCGCGGGATTCCGGCCTGGCGGCGTTGCCTTATCCGTTCGGCCCCTCCCCTCTTAGGCCCCCCCCCTTGGCTCCTTCCTACTGCTGAATCTTGACCAGCTGTTCGCGGTAGGCATTCAGAATCCGGGATTTGGAGATGAATCCGAGATAGTGGTTCTGTTTGTCGACGACCGGGAGCATCCAGGTGTGTTTGTCCTCGAACTTCTCCATGACGGCCTGGATCGTCTCGTGTTCGAGAATCTTGTCCGGAGGAGGAATCATGTAGTCCGAGATTGGGCGTCCGTATTTTTCGTGTTTGAACATGTCTTCGCGCAGATCATCCAGCTGCACGACCCCGAGCAATCGCCCGAAGTTGTCGATCACGGGGAAGATGTTGCGGCGTGCCGTCGAGATGATGTGGACGATATCTCCGAGCGTCATGTTCTCCTTGATACGCAGGAAATCGGTCTCCATCAGCTCATCCAGCTTCAGAAAAACGAAGACCGACTGGTCCTTGTCGTGGGTCAGGAGTTCACCCTTCCTGCGGAGCTGCTTGGTGTAGATCGAATCGGGGTCGAGGTAGTAGTCGACGGCAAAGGAGATGCAGGCGGTGATCATCAGCGGGATGAAGAGCCCGTAGCCGTTCGAGAGCTCGGCGATGAGGAAGATCGAGGTCAGCGGCGCGTTCATGACGCCGGCCATGACGCCGGCCATGCCCACGAGCGTGAACGAGACGATCGAGACCTCCCAGTGGAAGAGCATGTTGCAGACAAGGGCCAGGGAGGCGCCAGTGAATGCCCCGACGAAAAGCGACGGGGCGAAGGTTCCGCCGACACCGCCGGCCGCGTTGGTCGAGGCCATGGCGATGACCTTGAAGAACATCGTGGCGATGACAAAGAGGATGACGACCCAGTCGATGTCCCGGAAGCGGTAGAAGAGCGAGTTGTCGAAAAGCACCTGGGCATTTCCGTGCATCAGGGAGGTGAAACCCTCATATCCTTCTCCGTAGAGCGGCGGGAAGATGAAGATCAGAATGCCGAGGATTGCGCCGCCCCAGATCCACTTCTTGTACTGATTGTCGATCGTCTTGAAGAAACGGCCGATGCGGGCGTTCATCGAGGTGAAGTACCAGGCCATCAAACCGCACAGCACGCCGAGGAGGATGAACAGCGGGATCTGCCACAGCTCGAAGGCATCTTCGGGAGCGAGCGTCACGGCCAGAATCGGGTCGAATCCGCGCAACATGAAGGCCATGGTGGTAGCGGTGATCGATGCGATGAGCAGCGGGATGACCGACGCGGCGGTGATGTCGAGCATGAGGATCTCCAGCACGAAGACCACGCCGGTGATCGGGGCCTTGAAGATCGCCGCCAGCGCGGCCCCGGCTCCGCAGCAGAGCAGCAGGGTGGTGTGCTTGTAGTTGAGTCGTGCGAGCCGTCCGACGTTCGAGCCGATGGCTGCCCCCGTCAGTACGATCGGGGCCTCGGGACCGACCGAACCGCCGAATCCGATGGTGGTGGCACCTCCGACGATCGATGTCCAGCAGTTGTGCGACGCGATGTGCGAGTTGCGGCGCGACATGGCGTAGAGCACACGGGTAACGCCCTCGGAGATGTTGTCGCGGACGATGTACTTGACGAAGAGCGTGGCCAGAATGATACCTACGACGGGGTAGATCAGGAAGAGGAAATGGGCGCTGTCGACGGGAAACCAGTTCGTCAACCCGGTCTTGATGGCATAGAGCAGTACCTCGAAGAAGTAGGTCCCCAATCCGGCGAGCGCACCGACAACCACCGCCAGCAACATCATCATCTGGCGGTTCGAAAGCCTTCGGGTCAATCGCAGGAAGGCGGCATAGATGCGATCGGCGCGGATTTCCATGCGGATCGAAGGAATCAGTGTTGGAGCTTCTCGGCGTATTGGCGGGCCTGCTCGTCGATCAGCTGCTGGTCCTCGAAGTAGTTGATCTTCATGGCGCGGCGCACTTCGGCAAGGGTTTCGGCCGCAGCAGCGCGAGCCGTCTCGGAGCCTTTGCGCAACACGTCATAGACCTCGCCGATACGGGCCTCGTAGTAGTGGCGGCGTTCGCGGATCGGTTCGAGCGTTTCGTTGAGGATGGCGATGAGCAGGCGTTTGACCTTCACGTCGCCCAGACCGCCGCGGCGGTAGTGGGCCTTCAGCTCATCGAGGGAAGCGTAGTCGGGGAGGTATTTTGCGAAGTGCTCCGGGCGGCTGAATGCGTCCAGATAGGTGAAGACCGTGTTTCCCTCGACCTTGCCGGGATCCTCGACCCGCAGGTGATCGGGATCGGTGTACATGCCCATGAGCTTCTTCTTGACTTCGTCGGCCGTGTCGGAGAGGTAGATGCAGTTTCCGAGCGATTTGGACATTTTGGCCTTTCCGTCGGTTCCCGGAAGACGCAGACAGGCGGCGTTGTCCGGCAGCAGGATCTCGGGCATCGTGAGGGTTTCGCCGTAGACCGAGTTGAACTTGTGTACGATTTCACGGGTCTGCTCGATCATCGGCTCCTGGTCCTCGCCGACGGGAACGGTCGTGGCCTTGAAGGCCGTGATGTCCGATGCCTGGCTGATGGGGTAGGTGAAGAACCCTACGGGAATACCCTGTCGCTGGGTGGTGTCTCCCTCGACGGCCCCTTCGGCGAATCCGCGCATTTGGATTTCACTCTTTACGGTGGGGTTGCGCTGCAGCCGCTGCACGGTCACGAGATTCATGTAGTAGAAGGCCAGTTCGCAGAGCTCGGGGACCTGCGACTGGATGAAAAGGGTCGATTTCGCAGGATCGAGACCTACCGACAGATAGTCCAAAGCCACCTCGATGATATTCTGCCGAACCTTTTCGGGGTTGTCGGCATTGTCGGTGAGGGCCTGCGCATCGGCAATCATGATGAATATGCGGTCGAAAAGTCCGGAGTTCTGGAGTTCCACGCGACGGCGCAACGAACCTACGAAATGTCCCAGATGGAGGCGGCCCGTAGGGCGGTCGCCGGTGAGAATGATCTTTGCCATATCAGAAAAGCACTAATTTAGTGGACAAACATACGAAAAACCGTGCGTGAGACCTAAAAAAGTTGCATAATATAGATTAATTTTATATCTTCGCTTGGAGAAATAACTCTCTGTTATGACTATTATCCAACTTGAATATTTGCTGGCCGTGGCCAACTGTGGGAGTTTCTCGCAGGCTGCCGAGCACTGTTTCGTGACGCAGCCGTCGTTGAGCATGCAGATCAAGTCGCTGGAAGAGGAGCTCGGCGTGGTGTTGCTGGACCGTTCGAAGAAACCGGTCATCCCGACCGAAGCGGGGACGGTGGTGCTGGAGCGGGCCCGGGAGACGCTCAAGGCCTACAACTGCATTCGGGAGGCTGTGGCCGAGTTGAAGGGCGAGACGTCGGGAAAACTGCGTCTGGGGGTCATTCCGACCATTGCGCCCTATCTGCTTCACAAGTTCATTCCGGCCTTCGTGCGGGATTATCCGAAGGTGGAGCTGGAGATCCTGGAGATGATCACCTCGGATATCGTCGAGGCGCTCAAGCGGGACCGGATCGATGCGGCCCTGGTTGCGAGCGGAACGTGCGGCGAGGGGATCTTCGAACAGGAGCTCTTCAACGACCGGTTCTATGCCTACGTATCACCGGAGAACCCGCTCTACGAACGTCAGAATATCCGTATTGAAGATATCGATCTGAAGGATCTGGTGATTTTGAGTCCGGGCAACTGCATGCGGGATCAGATCATCGAGTTGTGTCAGGCGCGGCGATCGATGCCGGCACACTATTCGTTCGAATCGGGGTCGTTGGACACGCTGATGCGTATCGTCGACTGCACGCCGTGCCTGACGATCATTCCGGAGATGGCGATCGAATACATCCCTGCGGAGCATCGTGACCAGCTGAAGACCCTCAGCAAGGGGGCCATGTCGCGCAAGATCGCCATTGCGGTTCGACGCACCTACGTGAAGAATTCGATCATCAAGGCACTGACCGACACGATCCTCTCAAGCGTCGGGGTCTTGCAGCATTGAGGGCTCCGGGTTGTCGCAGAACCTTCTCGACAATCTGTGAGGAGAGGGGTAAGGAGGATTAGTCGATCGGTCGGTGGAGGATGTGCTTATAATAGGAGTTGTACAGTTTCCAGATCTGATAGTGCCACCAGGTGACGTTCCCTTTTTGTGCTACTTCCCGAAGCAACTCTTTCCGCCGTTTGGAAGATGATACCGGCCACTTCCGGACGGTTCGGTAAAAATCGCCTTTATTTTGTAGGGAGTATTTCCATTTGTGGATGACCTGGCGGCAAAGCCAATTCTTAATGAATGCGATTTCGGGCAAGGAGCGTCCGTCTTCGGCCCCGAGGTAGGTGGTGTTCGAGGTGTGCTTGCGGAAATAGTTCAGTTTGCGGCGGATTTCGATGACGGAGCCTTTTCGGACCTGTTCGACCCAAAAGAGCCAGTCTCCGCAATAGTGCATGTGCCGATATTCGGAGCAGATTCCCTCCAGACACCCCTCTTTGCGGAAGAGCACCATGCTGGCGTTGTAGACGGAGTTGCATTTCAGCATGTGGTTCAGCAGATAGTCATACGAGCCATAGAGGTGTGCGGTTCCGTCCTCCTCCCAATGATCGAAGGGCTCAGGCCAGGAGATGATCTTGCCCTCGCTGTTGATCACATGGGATCCGGTGGCGCAGAGCCGCGCCTCGGGATGTTTTTCCAATTGTTCGACCGTCGCCTGCAGGAATTCGGGGTCGGTCATATCGTCGCTCTCGGCAATCCAGATATAACGGCCCCGTGCCAGCCGAATTCCCTTTTCCCACTGCATGAAGGGGCTGCCGCTGTTACGGGTATTGAGCAGGATGTAGCTGATGGCGGGGTGGTCCCGATACTCGAGCAGGACATTCGGGCTATTGTCCGTGGAGCAGTCATCCAGCAGGATCAGTTCGAAATCGGTGAATGTTTGAGCCAATACGCTGTCGATGCGTTGACGGACGTATTTGCTGTGGTTGTAGTTGGGCACGATGACCGAGACCGTGGGAGCCGGTTTCCCCTCCTGCCTGTGTACGACCCGGAAATACTCCTTTTCGACGGCCCTCTTTTCCCGGGACCGTTCATTGACCCGATAGAACAGTTCCAGCCGGTAGGGATTGGTGTGTTGGTCTGCGGCTCCGCGGCGTATCTTGTAGCGGATATACTCTTCGATGGTTTTGGTGCCGTAATGGCGGATATAGAGCCGTCTGTACGAGGGCGTCTTGAACGGACTCATGGGCTCTTCGTAGGGAACCGGGCGGAAACAGTCGTCAGCGATTCGCGCCAGCCCCTCCATGACGTGCGGATTCCGAACGAACTGCAGCGGTAAACCGCTGCGGGCGATGGTCTTCACATGGCGGTTTTCCGCGGACTGCGGCAACCCCTCGGGGAAACGTTCGATAAGGCTTCCGGGTTCCTGCCGGGCTTTTCCGTTATCGCCGTAGTAGAGCCAGTTGACGAGGATCTCGTCGCAGTCCGCAGCTTCGGCCAGATACTCTCCGATGGTTTTTGCCTGTGTTTCGGGACCGAGTGTGAGAAACTCGTCGGCATCGAGAAATGCGAACCAGTCAAATTCTTTCCCGTTTCTCATGTAACAGTCGTTGTAGGCCAAAAGTTGTACACCCTGATATCCCCGATAATTGATGATCGAGATGCGACGTTCCCAGGATTTTCCCTGACAAAGCTGTCGGACGGCATCATTCTCGGGATCGTTGTTGTCGTAGATGAACAGATGCTCGAATCCCAATGCGAGATGGTACTCAATCCATTCCTGAAGATAATTCTCTTCGGATCGGACGATGGCACATAATGCGACTTTCGGATGCATGATGTTGGTGATTTTTGGTCAAAGGTATGAAAAATTTTCAAAATATGATTCTATTTCGTACCTTTGCAAGGTTATATACATCTATTTGGATTTTATGGATAAACTGATCGAAACGATCGTCAGCGCGATTGAAGATAAAAAGGGCAAGAACATCGTATCGCTGGATCTTACGGGATTCGACGGTGCGATCTGTTCGCACTTTGTGGTTTGCAACGCCGACTCCACGACGCAGGTGGCGGCCATTGCCGACGGTATCGAGGAGAAGGTTCTCGAGACGTTGGGCGAGAAGGTCTGGCGGATTGAAGGCCAGCAGAATGCCGTATGGATCGCCATGGACTATGTGGATGTTGTGGTGCACATTTTCCAGACGGAGTTGCGTGATTTCTACCGGCTCGAGGAGTTGTGGGCGGACGCTCCGATGGTGAAATACGAATATGAAGCGTAAAACTTATGGCACAAAATCAAAACAAGCATAACCGGAATATGGGTCCGAAGATGAACATGCCGCGTCCCTCACTGCTGTGGATCTACGGTGTGATCGCGGCCTTGATTGTCGGATATTACCTGTTCAATCCGTCGAACGACCGTCCAATTGAGAGTGATTGGGCGACGGTCCGGGAGATGGTCGAACGGGGCGATGTGACGAAGATCCAGGTTGTGAACCGGGATCAGGCACAGGTTTTCCTTTCGAAAGAGGCTGTGGAGCGTTATCGGAGCGATTCGGTGGACAAGCGTTTCCGGCGGCTGCCCGACATGGGGGCCCAGTTGATCTTCACGATCGGCTCGGTGGACTCTTTCCGGGAGGATCTGCAGGCTGCCGAGAGCCGGTCGGGACAGGAGGTGCCGGTCGTCTACCAGAATGAACGTAACGACTGGACGTCGTTGCTGGTGAACCTTTTGCCGTGGATTCTCATCATCGGCGTTTGGATCTTCGTGATGCGCTCGATGGCCCGCGGTGCGGGAGCCGGCGGAGGCGGCGGCATCATGAATGTGGGCAAGGCCAAGGCGCAGGTTTTCGACAAGGACAACTCCAAACGGGTGACGTTCAAGGATGTTGCCGGACTGGAGGAGGCCAAGGTCGAGATCATGGAGATCGTCGATTTCCTCAAAAAGGCCGACAAATACAAGGAGTTGGGCGCCAAGATTCCGAAGGGTGCGCTGCTCGTAGGCCCTCCGGGTACGGGCAAGACGCTGCTGGCCAAGGCCGTGGCCGGGGAGGCGAATGTGCCGTTCCTGTCGATTTCGGGATCGGATTTCGTGGAGATGTTTGTCGGTGTGGGGGCCTCGCGTGTGCGCGACC
>CALUJN010000015.1 GCA_944320985.1 uncultured Alistipes sp.
GTGTACATAGGACTTTCACTATATATGAGTTTGGGCACCCATAATATAAGGAATAATTCTATTTGTATGCTGTGCTTTAACATTTTGATGCAATTTTAAGAGAATGAAATAAGTTTAAATCACTTCGATATTTTGAAAAATGCTTATATTTGCAACCGATTAAAAAAGCTGTTTCCGACTGCACGGATCTGACATTCGGAATACAACAGCCCTCCAACCTTAAAATTTCATGACGTCATTCGTACTTTTCCGAAAATCAACCTTCATGCTGCTTGCGGCATTATGCCTGCTTGCCGGAGTGTCCGCCTGCACCTCCGACGATTCTTCTTCCCGCGAAGAGATTCCGACACTCCAGCTCTCCTTCAAGGCCTTTGACTCGGAGGCAAAGAGCATTCCCATAGAGGCCTACGGTGAATGGAGTTACCGGATTTCGGGAGATACGGAACTCTGTGACGTGGAACGGAATACGGAACAAAACAGACTGATCGTAACCCCCAACATCAACTACGATACGACGATCCGGGAGGCTCGGATCGATATCGAAAACGACGGTGAGACGCTGCAGACGATCACCGTCAGCCAACAGGCCAATACGGAGACCTATCTGAAAATCCTGAACAGCGAGCTGGCGGGCGACAATCCGATCCTCACGGTGGATTCCGACCCGGAAGGCGGAACCTCGCGGTGCGTGATTCTGGTCGAGACGAACAACCGGCTGTCGATACGTCTTTCCGAGAATCAGGAACTTCCCGATGAGGAGTCCTCCGCAGCATCCGACGAAACGACCCGAACGGCTATCGAAGGGTGCGACTGGATCACCTACGAGGCTGACGAGGTACGGACCGACAACGGGACGATTCAGACCCTGACCCTTACATGCGCCTCCAACAGGGAGAACCGGCAATCACGCACGGCCTTTCTGGAGATTGTCAGCGGGGCCGGCACGCAGAACACCCTCGTTACGAAACGCATCGGCATCACTCAACTGGCCGACATGCCGTCGATCGTCGTAAATGCACCGTCGGAGGGGCTCGTTGCCACCTACGACCAGCGCGAAGCGCTCACCTTCTCCGTGGCCGCCAATCTCGAGTACGACTACGCCTGGGTCTCATCCGAGCCGGAATGGGCCACGCTCACCGAGACATCCTCCGGGGAGGAGTCCGCCGTCCGCAACTTTTCGATCCGGGTCGAGCCGTGGACGGGGCTTGCGAATCGCGAAGCATCGCTGGAATTCGTCGCCCGGGAGGGTGCCGATGTGGCGCGAAGCGAACTCCGCCTCATCCAGACGGCCGCTCCGCAAGCCTTCCTCTCACTCGAGACCTCCGACGTAATCTTCGAGGTGGGAGAAGAGTCCTCGCCGAAATATGTGAACGTCACATGCTCCTTCTCAACGATGGAGATCTCCACTACGGTGAGCGAGAGCGGTGCGGCAGTTTCCTGGCTGGAGGTCAGCTACCAACCCGCGGAAGGAAGGCTCGCACTTCAACCCACGGAGTCCGCACGACAGGATCGGCGTGCCGTCATCACGCTCCGCTGCGGAGGCGGCGACAACGAAGCCTCTACGCAGATGACCGTCACGCAAAAGGGGCCCGAAGCGCTGCTGGAAGTCGATCCCGAACGGGTGGATCTCGATCCGGAAGGCTCCCGGCAGGTCATCACGGTCATCACGAACCAGGAGTCATGGGAGTTGCTCGGCGCCGCGGACAATCCGGCGTTCACCCTCACGGAGGATCACGCACGGAACACCATCACGGTCAGTGCAGGCAGCTTCGGAGGCGGCGTGCGCGAACACACCTACACGGTCCGGGCCGGGACACTCGAAAAACAGTTCGTTGTATCGCAGAGTGCGCCTTACAAAGTCGGGGCTCCCTACCTGGTCAACGGTCGTCCGGTGGGTATCGTCTATCAGGTCGATGAAACGGGAATGCACGGGAAGGCCTATGCCCTGACGGTCTACAATCTGATCGACAAATACTTCATGTACACGGCAGCAAGCGGTTTCCAACTCGAGGAAGTGTACGCCCCGCTGAGCCGAACGGACGGATTGGAGAATCAACGGCTGCTGATGTCGATTCCGGGCTGGGAGACGATCTGTCAGATGACGAAATGGACCCATGATCTGGGACAGCGGCAGGGCGTGGAGTGGTACATCCCGGCCATCGAGGAGCTCATGGAGATGGTCGAGGCTATGAGCGGGGCCGAATACGGCAGACAGCCCGGGGCGTCGTACGACACGCTGCCTCCCGTTACAGAGGTCAACGAGGCCTGGAACGTCGTTCGGGGACTCTACAAACAGTACACGACCCCCGAGAACGGTTATGACCAGGAGCAATACGTCGTATTCCAATGGGCTAATGACGACTATACGGAAAAGCTCGACGGCCGCCAGGAAAGCATCTACAACGGTTGGACACTCCAAACGCCGGGAGACGAGATGGCCGAGCGCTGGTTTTCGTCGACCGTGGAGTTGTCCCAGGGCATCTACCATTCCTATACGATCCAGTTCGGCAGAGACCCCCGGGGCAACGGCGTCGTCAACAACGACTGCGTCACCGAAGCAACCGCGGAAAGCATGGAGGCATACGCCGGCAGCATTCATCCGATCTGCCGGTTCTGAAACGGATGCGCCGGGAGCATGTCGCCCTTACGACACGTATTCGTATCCCAACTCGCGAATCGTCGCAATGATCCGCTCCGGGTCGAACGTTCCCTCGACGCGGGCCGTCCCGGCAGCCAGATCGACCTCCACGGCGGTAACACCCGCAACGTGCTTCAAGGCACTCTCAACATGAGCCTTGCAATGGTTGCACATCATGCCTTTGATTCTGAAAACATGCTTCATATTCGTATGTGATTGAGTTTTTCGATACCTTCCGAGAAGCGCCACAACAAGCAGCAGGGTGAACAGTACACTCGAAACGACCTTCCACCACGGCACAGCCTCTTCCGAGCAATGCCCGGGCAGTAAAGCGGACGATGCGGGACGGAACCACCCCGCCGGCAGCAACTCATCGACCAACAGTCCGAAGCCGACAGCTCCGGCAATAATCGCCGCAAGATAGAGCCACAGGGTCCGGCGTCCGAGAACCTTGCCGATGACCAGGATCGCCGCCATGTTTGTTGCCGGGCCGGCCATCAACAGCACCAGGGCAGCGCCGGGTGAAAGGCCCTTGAGCATCAGCGCCGCGGCAATCGGAACCGACCCCGTAGCACAGAGATACATCGGGATCGAGAGCACGAGGACAAGCAACATGCCAAGCAGCGGATGTCGGGTTGTAACGGCGAAGAGATCGTCCGGAACGAGGATCGTTATGGCTCCGGCCAGCAACAGACCCACGACAAGCCAGCGGCCGATGTCCTGCATCATCTCGCCGAATCCGTAACGAAGCGCCTCGCGGCATTTTCCCCAGAACGACAGAGAACGCCGTTCCCGAGGCGAAGCATCCTCCGTCAGCGGCGCCTCCTCCCGAACGGCCGCTCCGACCAGCGATCCACCGAAAAGCGCCGTCACGAAAGCCACAACGGGGCGCAGCAGGGCAAACGGCACACCCAAAAGCCCCGCCGTTACGAAGATCGAGTCGATGCCGGTCTGAGGCGTGGCGATAAGAAACGACACCGTAGCGGCCTTCGAAGCCCCCTCGCGGCGCATGGCCATGGCCGTGGGAATAACCCCGCAGGAGCAGAGCGGCAGCGGTACGCCGAACAGCGCGGCCAACGCTACGGAACGGAAATCGCTCCGCGCAAGATAACGCGCATAGAAGCCTCCGGGGACAAAGGCATGCAGCAACCCGGCAATCAGAAAGCCGAGCAGCAGATAGGGTGACATCTCGTTAAGCAGCGCAACGAACGGCATAAGATACTCCTGCAACATGGCGGTGGAATGTTTTCGTTGCAAAGGTAGTGCGCGACAAACACGCGGGTGTTACAGATTCATCGGTTTTCGTTACAGGATTTTCCGGGAAAGAGGCCGGAGCTGCAACAAATCTTCGGAAACGACCCGCACGTGGGTGTCAATCGGCCTCGAAGGGAAAGCATCGGGCGAACAGCGGCCACGCAGAAGCGGGCAGGCTGACGGGAGCGAGAGCGGGGAGGCAGCTCGCCGTGCCGCAGAAAAAGGCAGCATGGATACCGCCACTCAGACGCAATCGAGGCTCCGGCGGCGTCCGCCGCCCAGAAGTTTGTAACGACTCGGCGTAAGGCCTGTCACCTGCTTGAACTGGGCACTCAGATGCGCCACACTCGAATACCCCAGCCGGAAGGCGATCTCTCCGAGCGTGAGTTCGTCGTAGACGAGCAACTCCTTGACCCGTTCGATCTTCTGCAGAATGAAATACCGTTCGACGGTCCGTCCTTCGGTTTCGGAGAAGAGCGTGCTGAGCTGGCGGTAGTCGACCCGCAGCCGCTCCTGCAAATAGGCCGACAGGCGGACGTCCGGAACCACCTCCGAACCGCGGACGAGTTCGAGCACGGCGGTTTTGACCCCTTCGATCAAGCGGGCCCGACGATCCTCCAGCAGTTCGAAACCCAAAGCTTCGAGCCGTGAGGACAATTCGGACTTGCTCGCCGGAGACAGTTCTCCCTCGATCTCGGCCTCCCCAAGCCGTACGCCAAGCACACGACATCCGCACCGTTCCAATTCGGCGCGTACGACCATGACACAACGGTCGCAAACCATATTTTTGATACGAAGGAGCATCTGCAAAGGCAAAATTACGAAAAAAGGCAGAAAAAACGCGGAAGCCCGAACAAAATCGGACCTCCGCGCTGCGACAGAAGCAATCACCGTTTAACGCCCGGTCACACGCATATAACGTGCCAAAGAGCTCCGATAGGCGGCACATGCCGAGGTCAGGTTGTTCCGGCTCTCGGTGTAGAGAGTTTCGGCATCGAGCAGATCGGTCAGCGGTGCGGTGCCGGCCTGATAGAAATTACGGTTTTCACGCAGATTCTCCGTGGCGGAGTCCACCGAACGGCGGGCAAGCTGGATCTGGGCATACGACTCCTGGACCTCGCACCACGTCTTCTCGATCTCCACGGCCAGCATCTCTCGGGCCTGCAGGCGGTCGTTCTCGGCCTGCTCCTCGCGAATCCGGGCCTTCTTCAGGGCATGATCCCCGCCCCACCAGGCCGAAATCGGAACCGAAACCTGCGCGAAGACCATGCCGTCGTCGACATCCTTCTCCATCATATTGTAATAGAGGTATCCGGCCCCAACCCCCACGGTCGGCAACCGCTTGCCACGCTCCATGCGTTTCTGATATTTCTGCGCCTCAACGTTCTTTTCGGCCAGTTGATACTCGGCCCGCCGGTCGAGCGCCTCCTCCACCGAAACGTAATAACTCCCCGGCGCCTCGGGCTCAGACCACGCGGCCGTCACGATGTCGAAATCATGCCAGTCAACCCCGATATGGCTGGCCAGCAGGAGTTTCGACACCTTCAATCCGTTTTCGACCTTCAGCCGGTTCGACGCCACCTCCTGCTGCCGCAATTCAACGCGCAGCAGGTCGTTCCGCGTCACCAGTCCGGCCTTCACCGAAAGCTCGACCTGACGGTGGATCTCCTCCAGCTGCCGATCGACGGCGTCGAGGGTCGAGAGGTTGTCCTTCAGCGAGACGATCTGCCAGTAATAGGTGTCGGTCTGCTCGCGCACCTCGCCTTCGGTCTTGCGGAGCTGGAGCTCGCCGACCTCCTCGCCCAACCGGGCGAGCTTGTTGCCGTTGACGATCTTCAGACCGGCAAAAACGGGCTGCACGGCCGTGACGCTGCCGAACAGGCCGCGCTTGACCATCGAGATCGGAAGGTTCATCGTCCCCATCTGGGGGATCGTCACTCCGAAGTCGGCCTGGACCAGTCCATGCTGGGCCTGGAATGCCCCTCCGGATGCGGAAATCTGCGGAAAGTAGTTGGTAAAGGCCTCGCGACGGGTCTGGAGGGCCGCCTCCAGATCGAACCGGCTGCTGCGTAGCGTACGGTTGTGTTCGACCGCGGCGGCTCGGCACTCCTCAAGCGTGAGGGGCTGAGCCCCGGCCGGAAGGGTCGGCAGGAGCCCTGCCAGCAGGAAAAGATAGATGAACGAAGTTTTCATCACTTGTAGATTTTGGAATAGAGAACAGGGAGGATCGTCACCACGAGAATCAGGGCACCGATGCCTCCGGCGAAAATCGTAACCCCGACGGGCGCCCAGAAGGTGCTCCCGCCGAACATCATCGGCACGACACCCACGGCCGTCGTGGCGGTCGTCAGGAAGATCGGCACCATACGCCGCTTGCCGGCATCGTAGGCGGCCAGACGGGCCGACCAGTGGCAGATTTTCCGCTTGTCTTCGGCATGCTGGTACATCAGGATGACGTTGCGAACGATCATTCCCAGCAGCGTGATGAATCCCAGTACGGAGGTCAGTCCGATCGTGAAGTCGGCGATCCACAACCCCAACATCGCCCCAAAGAGACAGAGCGACATGGCGGCCATGATGACGAGCGAGATGCCGAACTTGCGGAAGTTGATCAGAATGAAGAAGAAGATAATAACCAGCGAAATGCTCAATCCGTAGATGATCGGAGGAAGGGTCTCTTCGTCAAACTCGCGGGCTCCGCCGATTTCGGTGGTCACGCCGGCAGGAATCTCCAGTTCATGATCGATCACCTCACGGATCTGCGAGGTCATACGCATGGCGTTCTCCCCGCGCTTGAGATCGGCCGAAACGGTAAGGCAGCGGATTCCGTTCCGGTGTACGATCCGGGTCTCGCTCCAGCGGGGCTCGACCGTGGCGATCTGCCGAAGAGGAACACTGACCCCAGGGACCAGCGACGAAACATACGTGTCACCGACATCGGACAGCGTACGTTCGGCATCCCCTTCGTCGTTTTTCAGCACCACGGGAAGTTTGTAGTCTCCTTCCCAGACGCCTCCAACCGCAACGTCTCCGGCGGCCAGCGCCAGATTGGCGGCCGTCATCGAGCGCGTGACGCCCAGTTGCGAGGCCGTCACGGGATCGAGCGTCACCTCGGCAATCGCCCGCGGATCCTCGTAGTCGGAGTGGATCCACTGCAGGCCCGGTATCTCGCGCATCCGAGCCATCAGACGGTCGGCAGCCACGTGCAGCGAATCGAGATCGTCGCCGTAAAAGCGGAACTCCAGCGAAGGAACGTTCTGGTAATCCAGCTGCTTGAACTTGACGTAAGCCTCGGGGAAACGGTCGGCCCACGTGTCGGCATATTCATCCAGAATCTCTTCGGTCGCCTCGACCGAAGCGGTATTGACGATAAACTGAGCGTAATTCTTTCCGGCCATCTGCGGGGCGTAACTCATCTGGAAGCGGGGCGAGGAGCATCCGACAAACGACGTCACGGACTTCACGCGCCCATCGGCCCGCAGCACCCGATACATCGAATCGGCAACCTCGGCCGTCCGCTCAACGGGGGTATCGGGGCGCAGATAGATCTCCACGGCAAACTGGTCGCGATCGGCAAAGGGCACCATGCGGAACTTCAGCATCGGGACGATCGCCAGGGCTATGACCACCGAAGCAACCCCCATCGAGATGGTGAGCCACCCGTGGCGGAAGGTCCAGGCCAGCACCCGGTGATAGTAATTCTGCACGCGGTCGGTCAGGGAGACCTTGCCCTCGCGCCGGGGCTGCACAACGGGAATGATGAGCACCTCAAGGAAGGGGATCACCAGTACGGCCAGCAGCAGCGAAACCATCAGATTGATGGTGATCGTCCACGGGAAGAAGTTCAGGAAGTCGCGGAACATACCCGTCATCGTAAAGAGCAGCGGGTAGAAGATCATGCAGATGCAGACCGTGGCCAACAGCAGCGAAGGGAAAAACTCCCGGGCACTCTCGACGGCGGCATACCAGCGCGAATAGCCCCGTCCGAGGTAATCGAGATAACCGTCGATGACAACGATCGAATTGTCGACGATCATGCCCAGAACGACGATCAGCGCGGCAAGCGTCACCGTGTTGAGAGGGATCCCGCAGAGATACATCATCCCCACGGAGATGAACGTCGACAGCGGAATGGTGATGGCGGCCACGAACGCCGAGCGGAACGGGAAGAGGATCATCATCACGGCGATGATGATGACCATCGAGACGAACAGATCCCGCAGGAACGAGTGCACGGAATCTCCGACAACCTTGGGTTGATCGGCAATACGCTCAACGGAGACATCCTCGGGGAGCACCTCCTCGATGAAGCGGTGCAGCACCTGGTCGACCTCCTCGCCGTATTCGACGATGTTGTTTCCCGCCTGCATCTCCATCGAGAGCAGCACACAGCGATGGCCATTGTTGCGAATATAGCTGTCCGGATCGTCGTATTCGCGCACGACCCGCGCCACATCCTTCACGCGCAGGACATGTCCATCGGGATCCGACCAGATGATCTGCTCGGCAACCTCCCGCTCACCGGCCAGCGACGGGGCAAGATGGATCGGGGTTTCGGTCTCGGAGTTGCCGATCGAACCGCCCATCGGGGTCAGCCCCTGTGCGGCAAGCGCCGACGAGAGAACCTTCTCGCCGATGCCGTAGGCGGCCAGCCGTTCACGGTCCACGTAGATCGAGATCTGCTCCTGCTGCACTCCGTAGGGCCGAAGATTCGAAACCGACTCGATGCGACGCAGACGATCACTCAACTCATCCATGTACTCCTTCAACTCGCGGTATGAACGGGTATCGGACTCCAGCGTGACGAGCAGCGCCGAGGTATCCCCGAAGTCGTCGTTGGCAACCAGCGCCACGACTCCGGCCGGCAACTGGGCCTTGAAGGTGTTCAGCCCGTGCTTGATCTTCGACCAGACCTCGTCCTTGTTGTTCACGTCATCGTTCAACTCGACCATCACGTAACACATCCCATTTTGGGAAGTGGAGGTGGTCTTGCGGCGCTTGACCTCCTTATAGGTCATCAGAAACTGTTCGAGCGGCTTGGCCAGCTGCTCCTCAACCTCTTCGGTCGTGGCGCCGGGATAGAGCCCCACAACCACCCCTTGCCGGATGGTGTACTCGGGGAACTCCTGCTTGGGAATCCGCGCCAGGGCATAGATCCCGAAGACAAAAAGGCATCCGACGATGAGGAAGGTGATGCGGAAATTCCGCATGGCCCAAGCTATGACATTGTTCGAGGCTCTCATTGCAGCGTAATTTTGGAACCCTGACCGATTTTCTGCATGCCGTCAACGACGATCCGGTCTCCAGCCTGAAGTCCGGAGGAGACGACGACAGCGTTGTCGACGAAGCGACCGGTTTCGACCTCGTGCCGAACAACCGAGTCGCCCCGAACCAACCAGACAAACCGGCCGCCGTCGCCCGACTGCTGCACGGCGCGTACGGGGACAGCGATCTCATCGGTGGATGTGGCGGGCATCACCGTCACGTGGCAGACCATCCCGGGAAGCAGCCGCCCGTCACGATTGGCCAAGATTGCACGAACGTCGTATGTATGGGCCGCAGCGTTGGCTACGGCACCCTTTTCCAGAGATCCGGCCTCAAGCGACAAATTCCCCAACGCCGGAACGACAACTCGCACACGGCTGTCCGGAGACATTGCGGCGATCTCCAGTTCGGGGACCGAAAAACGCACCTTGACCTGTCCGATCTCCAGAAGCGTCAGGACAGGAACTCCGGGCAGCGCGTTCTCCCCCACCGACATGCGTCGCTGTCCGACAACTCCCGAAAACGGAGCATACAACCGACAGTCATTGAGATTCTTTTCGGCGATTCCCGAGGCTGCCTCGGCCTGACGCAGACGGGTTTGGGCTTCGATCCACTGGATTTCGGGCAGGCTCTTCGCTTCGTAAAGCTGCCGCAGACGCTCCGTGGCGTCACGAGCCTGCTCGAGAGAGGCCCGGGCGGCATCGAAGGTCTGACGGGCCGAAGTCGGGTCGAGCTCCGCCAAAAGATCGCCCTGGCGGACCCGCTCCCCCTCCTCCACACAGATTCGGGTCAACGTTCCCGCTACGGGAAAACTGAGTACCGAAGAGTTCTCCTCCTCGACAACTCCCACGTAAACATCGGCATCGATCTCCGCACTGGGCTTCACAACAAGGGTGTTGACTCGCACGGGGCCCGAGGTCGAGGAGGTTGGAGCCGACGAGCAGCCGGCAGACAACAGCAGCACACAACCAAAAATCACTCGTTTCATATCAATCCTTTTTTCACTTGGTTTCCGGTGCAAAGGAAGGTTTTTCGGCGGCGTCGGGAAAGGCCACAGCGTCGGAGGAATTCGCCAAAAAGTTCGATTTCGTACTTTTCAGCGAAAAATATTGCGAAAAACCCTATATTTGTCGCATAAAAGCCCATAAGAATGAACAAAAAGGATATTTCAAGCGTTTCATTAGACTCTTTGATGAAAATCTATCCGCCGCAACCGGAGGATCTCTATTACGACGGTTGTATTTTGGGGCGAAAAAAGACCCTTGAGACCGAAACAGCCATGGATCTATTCCGGTTTCCAACACGCATCAATGCATTTGGTATTCTTTTTTGTTCCAAAGGTTCGATCTCGGTAGCCTTCGATCTCAGGCACTGCGTCATCCGGCGCCATACGATGTTCGTATGCTGTCCGGGAATGATCGTCCAGGCCGAATTGGAAGAGGATGCATCCGTACATTTCATTCTGTGCGAAGAGGAGTTCATCAAACGGGTGCATCTCGACCAGAATCTGCTTCTGCAGCAGTTCATGGCCGTACGCGAAAATCCCTGTCTGACCCTCAACGACACGGAATGGGATGAAATTACCCGCTTGCTGGAAGAGGTCTTCATCGAAGGATGCAGCAAACGGGAGGATGCCCTGTCGATCAAAATCATGTACTCGCTGTTCCAGGCCCTGGCCTACCGGATCTGCCGGGTTCTTGAAACCCGCATGAACAACGACACGGAGAATGTCGCACCGTTATCCCGCAATACCGTCTATTTCAATACGTTCATCGAGGAGCTGGCAAAAAATTACACGCGCGAACGCTCCGTGGGATTCTATGCCGAACAACTCCACCTCACGCCCAAATACCTGACCACGCTCCTGCGCACGACTACGGGGCGCACGGCTACGGAGTGGATCGACGAATATGTGGTCCTCGAGGCGAAAAACCTGCTGAAATACTCCACGATGAACATCCAGGAGATCGCCTACTACCTGAATTTTCCGAACCAGTCGTTTTTCGGAAAATACTTCAAACAGCACACGGGCATGACACCCACAGCCTATCGGGCAAGCAAGTAACGGCTCGAGCGGAATTCGGTTCTGCGTAAAAATATCTATCTTTGCGGCCGGATTGCCCGCACGGCAATCCGAAAACCGAACCGAAAAGCGATGAGACAGCTGTTGGACAAACTCAAGGGACACCCGACGCTCCGCGCCGAGACGGCCTATCCGATCCTCTTCACGATCGGCTTCTGCCACCTGTTGAACGACATGATCCAGTCGGTCATCCCGGCCATGTACCCGATCTTCCGGGAGAGTTTCGGATTCACCTTTGCCCAGATCGGGATCATCACGCTGGTATTCCAGATCACCTCGTCGATCTTCCAGCCCTTCGTGGGGCTCTACGCCGACCGCCATCCGCAACCCTACTCGCTATCGCTGGGGATGTGCCTGTCGCTGGCAGGCCTCGTCGCCCTGGCCTTCACCTCGGCCTACGGAGCCATTCTGCTCACGGTGGCACTGATCGGCGGCGGGTCGTCGGTCTTCCATCCCGAGGCATCGCGCGTAGCTCAGCTGGCTTCGGGCGGGCGAAAAAGCCTCGCACAGTCGATCTTCCAGGTCGGAGGCAACGGAGGTAGCGCCGTAGGCCCGCTGCTCACGGCGCTGATCGTACTGCCCTACGGCCAGCACGCCGTAGCGTGGTTCGCCGCCGCTGCTCTGCTGGCAACGCTGTTGCTGATGCGGGTCGGCAACTGGTACAGTCTGATGCTCACCAGCTCCGACACCCCGCTCCGCAACCGGCCGGCACCCACCTGCCCGCTTCCGCCCCGAGCCATCCGTCGGGCGATGTGGATCCTCATCGTCATGATCTTCTCGAAGTACTTCTTCGCCTCATGCATGACGAGTTACTTCACCTTCTTTCTGATCGACAAGTTCGGCATCACGGTCCAGCAGTCGCAACTGTGTCTGTTTGCCTACCTGGCGGCCTTCGCCGCGGGGACCCTCGCCGGAGGCTTTCTCGGCGACCGATACGGCCGCAAATACGTCATTCTGTTCTCCATTTTCGGGGCGGCACCCTTTGCCCTGGCCCTGCCCTACCTCAATCTCTTCTGGACGATCGTCATGTCGGTGCTCATCGGACTGATCATCGCCTCGGCCTTCTCGGCGATCCTGGTCTACGCCACCGATCTGAAGCCCGACAAGGTGGGGATGATTTCGGGGATCTTCTTCGGACTGATGTTCGGACTGGGCGGCATCGGCTCGGCCTTCTTCGGATGGCTGGCCGACCACACGAGCATCGACTTCATCTTCCGTGTCAGCTCGTTCCTGCCGCTGCTGGGAATTATTGCGGTCTTTCTGCCGGATCTGCGGCCTTCCGCTCCTTCCACACGACGATCGTAACGGCAGCCACGATCAGCAGGATTCCCCCCGCGCCCTGCAAGGTAAAGGGCTCACCAAAGACGAGGATCCCGATCACCACGGCCGTAAAGGGCTCCATGGCCCCGAGGATCGAAGTCATCGTGGGGCCGATGCACTTGATGGCCTTGACGAGCGCCATGTTCGAAACGGCCGTCGCGGGGAGAGCAATACCGAGGATATACAACCAGACGCGGGGATCGGTTTCGAACCGTACACCGCCGGAGCAGCACCCTCCGATGAAGAACAACAACGCACCGATTCCCATCACGTAGCAAGTCAGCACGATGGAGTCGATCTGCACGGCCCGACTGCGGCGTACACCGACGATGTAGCCGCCATAGGAGAACACCGAGACGGCGGCCGCCACGATTCCCAGCGTGGTATTGCCGCGGACAAATCCGTCGTTACCGAGCGACAGCAGCACGGCCCCGACAATCGAGAGAGCAACGGCCAGGAAGATGCGTGCCGAGCCGCGTTCCCGGAAGAAGCAGATCATGGCGAGGGCGACGGCCAGCGGATACATGAAGTGAATGGTCGATGCCACGCCGCTTGCGATATTCTGATAGGCAATCACAAGGCTGAACGACGTGACGGCCCGGAACAGGCTCAACACCACGACGGTCTTCAGTTCGGGCCATGAAAGTCTGAAATTGCGTCCGGAGAGCATGCCGAAGGCCACAAGGCAGACCGAGGCAACGCCCCAGCGATATGTCAGCACCTCGAAGGAGGAGTACCCGACCCCGAGAAGCAACAGGGTAAAGAGGGGCGCAAGACCAAATGTCGACGACGAGAGCGCGGCCCAGAGAATTCCTTTCAACCGATTCATGAACAAACGGGATTCAGCAACGACAAAAATACGAAATTCGCCGTGACTTCGCACCTACGCCGGGCATTTTCCTCCGGGAACGGGCCATTGGTTCTGCAAAGCGGTCAGAAGCGTTTCGTATAGACGTGGCAATAGGGCTGCGTACCTTTCCGCTCGTAGTAGCGCTGGTGATACTCCTCGGCAGGCCAGAAGGTCGAGGCGGGCGTCACGCGTGTAACGACCGCATAGCCTTTGCCGCGAAGCTCGGCGATGAGCTCCTCGGCGATACGTCGTTGTCCGGGCGAGGTGTAGAAGATCTCGGAGCGATACTGATCGCCCACATCGGGACCCTGGCGATTGAGTTGCGTCGGATCGTGAATCTCGAAAAACTGCCGGGCCAGCTCCTCATAGGTAAGCTGACGGGGGTCGAACACTACACGAACGGCTTCGGCATGTCCCGTACGATGGCTGCAGACCTGCTCATAGGTCGGGTTTCGGGTCGTGCCGCCGGTATAGCCCGACTCGACGCTGCGTACGCCAGGCAACTTCGAAAGCATGTACTCCACACCCCAGAAACAACCGCCGGCAAAGAGGGCCGTATCCGTCTCGATCGGCAGCACATCCCGAGCGCCGTTTTCTCCATCATGCGAAGAATCGGCCGGAATGAACTCCAAAGAGAGGGAGTTGACACAATGACGGGTATTTTTAGGGGTGAAACGCTCTCCGAGGAAGACGTGTCCGAGATGTCCCCCACAACGGGCACAGGTGATTTCGGTGCGGCGTCCGTCGGGATCGGGCAAACGCTTCACGGCTCCGGGGATCTCATCGTCGAAGCTCGGCCAGCCGCATCCGGAGTCGAATTTGTCCGTCGAGCGGTATAGCGGAGCTCCGCACTGACGGCAAACATAGGTTCCCGAGGCTTTGTGGTTATAGAAGCGCCCCGAGAAGGGTGCTTCCGTTCCTTTGTCAAGGATCACGCGCTTTTCTTCGGCATTCAACGGTTTCATGGTTCGATTCTGCGGGGTTGCCGCTCCTCCGAGCGCGACAAACACCATCAAAAAACTCACTACAATTTTCATACTGCACATTTTACAAATCCGAGGCCATTTTTCCTATAAACGATTTTAGGCCACGGGCAGTATGCAGGGCCAGGCTCTTAGACCGGGCGGCTTCAGCAGTCGGAAACCCCGTAAGGTTCCGCAGCCCCTAAAACCGGTCTCTTAGACCGGCGCCACGAAGGAAAACCTGTCGGATAAGCGGCGTCTGGTAGGCATAGGAGAAGAACTCTACGGAGGGAAGAGGACGCGTGATGAAGAAATTGGCAACCTTCCCGGGGGTGATGCTCCCGAAATCGGCACTCAGACCCATGGCACAAGCTCCGTTGAGCGTCGCGGCATGAAGGGCCTCGGCCGGAGTCATCTTCATGCGGATCGAGGCCAGCGAGACCACCATGCGCATGTTCCCCGAAGGCGACGACCCGGGATTGTAATCCGACGCCAAGGCCACAGGCAATCCCGCACGGATCATCTCACGGGCCGGAGGATAACTCATCCCGAGGAAGAAGGCCGCCCCGGGCAACAACGTGGGCATCGTCTCCGAGCCGCGCAACGCCTCGATCTGCGCCTTGCCGGCCCGTTCGAGATGGTCGACCGACAGGGCACCACAGGCAACCCCCACCTCAACACCGCCCGATACGGCCAGTTCATCGGCATGGATCTTGGCTCGCAAGCCATATTCCCGTCCGGTTTCAAGAATCCGGCGCGTCTCGTCCACGGTAAAGAAACCCTCGTCGCAAAAAACATCCACAAAATCGGCCAGTCCTTCACGAGCCACCGCGGGAATCATCTCGCGGCAGACCAGATCGACATACTCCGCCTGTCGGCCACGATAGGCCCGCGCCACGGCGTGGGCCCCGAGGAAGGTCGCACGAACCTCCAGCGGTGCCGTTTCACGAATGCGACGGATCACACGCAGCATCTTCAACTCATCCTCGGTCGAAAGGCCATAGCCGCTCTTGATCTCGACACAGCCGGTTCCCATCGCCGCAATCTCCTCCACACGCTCCATGGCCTGCCGGTAGAGCTCCTCCTCGGAGGTTTCGTGCAACCGATCGGCCGAATTGAGGATACCCCCGCCCCGACGGGCGATCTCCTCGTAAGAGACTCCGCTGATCTTGTCGAGGAACTCCTGTTCACGGCTCCCGGCATAGACCAAATGAGTGTGCGAATCGCAAAACGACGGAAAGAGCATGCCGCCCCCGGCATCGATCTCCTCGTCGGCCGTCACGCCGTCGAGCGAAGCCATCCGGCCGAAAGCCGCGATACGTTCATCCTCGATCAGCAGCCAGGCGTCGTCGAGCGTTTCCAGACGGTCCATCTCCGCACCGCAGACCCGCAACCGCCCTACCGGAGCGATACCGACAATGCGGCCGATATTCTTGATCAGGCGCCTCATCGTTCACGAAGGAATTGCACCGACGCCGCGATATGGGGATACATCACCTGATCGTTGTCGATAAAGGGAACCCGTTTGCGGTATTCGGCGAGCATCTGTTCCAGCGCGGGCGACGTGTGGGCCGGACGCCGGAACTCGATGGCCTGCGCGGCGTTGAAGAGCTCGATGGCCAGCACACGCTCCGTATTGCCGACCACGCGCCAGAGTTTTGTAGCGGCATTGGAGCCCATGCTGACATGATCCTCCTGTCCCTGCGACGAGGGGATCGAGTCGACCGAGGCGGGCATGCAAAGCCCCTTGGTCTGGCTGACGATCGACGCAGCGGTGTATTGCGGAATCATAAAGCCGCTGTTCAGGCCGGGATTGGCCACGAGGAATTTCGGCAATTCACGGGCTCCGGAGATCAGCTGGTAGGTCCGCCGCTCGGAGATATTGCCCAGTTCGGCCAGTGCAATGGCCAGAAAATCCATCGCCAGCGCAATGGGTTGTCCGTGGAAATTCCCGGCCGAAACGACCAGATCCTCTTCGGGGAAGACCGTCGGATTGTCCGTCGGAGAGTTGATTTCGGTTTCGAGCACACCGGCCACATAGTCGATCGTATCCTTCGAAGCGCCGTGTACCTGCGGAATGCAGCGGAACGAATAGGGATCCTGCACGTGCTTCTTGGGGCGTGCGATCAGCTCGCTGCCCTCGAGCCAGTGACGGATGGCCCGGGCGGTGGTGAGCTGTCCCTTGTGGGCACGGATCTTGTGCACTTCGTCGCAGAAGGGTTCGATACGGCCGTCGAAGGCATCCAGCGAGAGAGCTCCGATGCGGTCGGCCCATTCGCTCAGACGTTGCGCGGCAATGACCGACCAGACACCGTAGGCACTCATGAACTGCGTGCCGTTCAGCAGCGCCAGACCTGCTTTCGACTGCAACTCGATGGGTTCCCATCCCAACTCCTTGAGCACCTCGCCCGAGGGACGAACCTCACCCTTGTACTCGACCTCCCCGAGTCCAAGCAGCGGCAGGCTCAGATGGGCCAGCGGTGCCAGATCGCCCGAGGCGCCCAACGAGCCCTGCTGATAGACCACCGGCAGGATGTCGCGGTTGAAAAACTCCACCAGACGTTCGACCGTGGCCAGCTGCACACCCGAATAGCCGTATGCCAACGACTGGATCTTGAAGAGCAGAATCAGCTTGACGATCTCCGAAGGCACACGCTCCCCCGTACCGCAGGCGTGCGACATGACCAGATTGCGCTGCAGCTGGGCCAGGTCGTCACGGCCGATCGAGATGTCGCACAACGACCCGAAGCCGGTCGTGATGCCATAGATCGGGCACTCGGGATGCTCCATCTTGCGGTCCAGATATTCACGGCAGCGGACAATGCGCCGCCGGGCGTCCTCCGAAAGGTCGATCTTCAGGCGGCGCTCCATGATTTCGCGGACGCGGGCAATGGTCAGCCGCTCCGCCGAGATATGATGATATTCCATATCAAATAATCGTTGTTACTCGTTTTTGTTCAGCGCGTTGCGGACCAGTTCGTCGTCCGCGGCATTGGGCAGCGTCACCCGCAGATCGGGCGTGCGCTCCATCTCCCGCAGAATCGCGGAACGGGCTCCTTCGTTCCGGGCCCAACTGCGGCGGGCAATGCCGTTGTTGACATCCCAGAAGAGCATTTCGCGGATCCGACGCTCGGACTCCGCCGTCCCGTCGATCACCATGCCGAAACCGCCGTTGATCACCTCGCCCCAGCCGACACCGCCGCCGTTGTGGATCGAGACCCACGTGGCACCGCGGAACGAATCGCCGATAACGTTCTGCACGGCCATGTCGGCCGTACGGTTCGAACCGTCGTAGATGTTCGCCGTCTCGCGATAGGGCGAATCGGTACCCGACACGTCGTGGTGGTCACGCCCCAACACCACAGGGGCGGAAAGCCGTCCGTCGGCAATGGCGCGGTTGAAGGCCAGCGCAATCTTCGTGCGTCCCTCGCAGTCGGCATAGAGGATGCGGGCCTGCGAGCCGACGACCAGATGGTTGCGGCCCGCCTCGCGGATCCAGTGGATGTTGTCGTCCAACTGTCCGCGGATGTCATCCGGGGCCGTCGTACGGATCTCTTCAAGTGCCTCGGCGGCCAGGCGGTCGGTCAGGGCGAGATCCTCCTCGCGTCCCGAGGTGCAGACCCAGCGGAAGGGTCCGAAACCGTAGTCAAAGAACATCGGGCCCATGATATCCTGCACATAGGAGGGGTAACGGAAGCGACCCTCACGCCCCATGACTGCCGCACCGGCCCGCGACGCCTCCAGCAGGAAGGCATTGCCGTAGTCAAAGAAGTACATGCCGCGTGCGGTCAGTTTGTTGATGGCATCGACCTGGCGCCGCAGCGACTCCTGTACGCACTCGCGGAAGCGAACCGGCTCCTCGGCCATCATCTTGTTCGAGGCCTCGTAGCTCCGTCCGACGGGATAGTAGCCGCCGGCCCAGCGGTTGTGCAGCGAGGTTTGGTCCGATCCCAGATCCACCGGGATCTCTTCGGCGGCCAACCGCTCCCAAAGGTCCACCACATTCCCTACGTATGCCAGCGAAACGATCTCTTTCTCCTGGACGGCCCGACGGATCCGCGGGATCAGTTCATCGAGCGAGTCGTGCAGTTCATCGACCCAGCCCTGTTCGTAGCGTTTCTGCGCCGTCTTGGTTAAGAATACGGCGACCACCGAGACCACCTGCGAGATGTTCCCCGCCTTGGGCTGGGCCCCCGACATGCCGCCCAGACCCGACGAGACGAACAGCATGCCCCGGGCATCGCTCTGCCCCGGAGCAAAACGCTTGCGTGCGGCGTTCATCACCGTAATGGTCGTACCGTGGACGATACCCTGCGGACCGATATACATATACGATCCGGCGGTCATCTGCCCGTACTGCGAGACCCCCAGGGCGTTCATGCGCTCCCAGTCGTCGGGCTTCGAGTAGTTGGGAATCACCATGCCGTTGGTCACGACCACACGCGGTGCATCCGGGTGTGACGGGAACAGACCCAGCGGGTGCCCCGAGTACATGACCAGCGTCTGGTGGTCGGTCATCTCCGAAAGGTACTTCATCGTCAGACGGTATTGCGCCCAGTTCTGGAACACCGCACCGTTTCCTCCGTAGGTGATCAGTTCGTGGGGATGCTGCGCCACTCGCGGATCGAGGTTGTTCTGGATCATCAGCATGATGGCCGCCGCCTGCCGGCAGCGGGCCGGATACTCGTCGATCGGACGCGCATACATCTCGTAATCCGGACGCAGGCGGTACATGTAGATACGGCCGTAGCGGTGCAGCTCCTCGGCGAACTCCCGAGCCAGCACGGCGTGATGTTTGGCCGGAAAGTAACGCAGGGCGTTTTTCACGGCCAGGACCTGTTCTTCCTCCGTGAGGATCTCCTTGCGTTTGGGCGCATGGTTGATCTGACGGTCATAGGGTTTGGCGGCGGGCAACCGGTCCGGAATCCCCGCGCGGATCTCATTCTGAAACTCTTCCCGTGTCATATGATCTCTTTTTTGTCGTTTGCTTCGTTTGCCCGGGCTCTGCGTCCGGCGTTCCCGAAAACGCAGGTGACGCCTACCCGATCTTCTGCTCTACAAGAGAAAGCACCACCTTCTCCAGGGTTTCGGCCTCCGCGGCGATCGCATCGGCCTCGGAAACCAGCGCCTCGGCCTTCGTGCGGTCCTTCAGTCCGGCAGCATTGATCCGTACGTTCAGACGCGCGCCGAGAACGGCACTACGCGCCGCCAGCGCCCCGACACCGGCATCCGAAACCGAATTGGGGTTGCCCTCGGCGGCCATTGCCTGCACGATCGGAAAGACGCCCAGCGCCGCACGCATCGTACGCAGCGGCACCTCCGTGGCGTAGAGCGTCGCCTCCTGCAGGGCGGCGCTGCGTGCGGCCTTCTCCTCGTCGGTCGTCTTCGGCATGGCGAAGACCGCCATGATGCGGTTGAAGGCCGCCGTATCCTCGTCCACAAGGTGCAGCAACTCCTGCATCACCGCCTGGCCCCGCTCGGCCCAGTCGGAAAACTCCTCCCAACGGTCGTCCCAGCCCGCCTTGTGCGACGAAAGGTTCGCCACCATTGTTCCGAGGGCCGCACCCAACGCCCCCATGTAGGCCGAGATCGAGCCGCCGCCCGGAGCCGGCGATTCGCTGGCCGTCTCCTCGGCAAAACCCTTGCAGGTCATATCGATAAGACGCTTCTTCTGATCCTGGGCTTCAAGCAGGTATTCGATCACCTTCTCCTTCGGGTCGAACGGCTTCAGGTCATCGAGACCCATCGACTTGACGGCCAGGCGGACGATCTCTTCCTCGGAGATACCCACCGAGCGGCGCTGCTTGCGCAGGAAGTATTTTCCGGCCTCGACAAGGGCCCGTTTCGGGACCAGTCCCACGATCTCCGTACCCGTGACGCGCACGCCTCGGGCATCGGCCTTGCGGCATACCTCGTCGAAGGCCACATGCAACGGCGTGACCGAGATATCGGTAATGTTCATCGAAACCTGTGCAATGCCGTACTCCTCGATGAACCACCCGATGGCCTTCGTGGCCTTCAGCGTTCCGGGCTGCATGACAGGATTGCCGGCGGCATCCTTGACCACCTTGCCCGTGATCGGGTTCCCTTCGCGCACGGGGCGCCCCTTCTCACGCACATCGAACGCAATGGCATTGGCCCGTCGCGTGGAGGTCGTATTGAGGTTGAAATTCACCGCAATGAGAAAATCACGGGCTCCGACGGTCGTGGCTCCCGTACGCGCCACCTCTTCGTCGTAGGGCCGCGCTCCGAAATCCGGAGCCGTCTCCGCATGAGCCAGCTTCTCGGGAAGCGCCTCGTATTCGCCCGCACGGCAGACCGCCAGATTCTTCCGTTCGGGACGGAAGGCCGCAGCCTCGTAGCAGTAGGTCGGGATGCGCAGTTCATCGGCAATGCGTCGGGCAAGATCCCGCGACAGGGCCGCACACTCCTCGAGGGTGATACCCGCAATCGGAATCAGCGGCAGGACATCCGTCGCCCCCATGCGGGGATGAGCCCCCTTATGGTGGCGCATGTCGATCCTCTCGGCGGCCCGCTTCACACCCGCAAAGGCCGCCTCGACAACCGCCTCGGGACTTCCGACAAAGGTCACGACCGTACGGTTCGTCGCCTCACCCGGGTCTACATCAAGCACTTTCACATCGGCGGCCTTCTCGATGGCCTCCACGATTTGTCGGATTGTCTCCTTGTCACGTCCCTCGCTGAAATTGGGGACACACTCCACGATACGTTTCTGCATAAATATGGTGCATTTGGCGGTTCTAATGCTTCAAATATAATGATTTTTCGGGATTTTTACGACAAAACATAACAAAATACCCATGTTTTCGAAAAAACAGAAAGGACCGCCCAAAAACGGGCGGTCCAAAGCCAGCAGCCGGAAGTGGGAACGGAAGGGTCGGTCTGCACCGGAAAATCCGGCAGGTTCCCGCCCCGCCGCCCCGGAAGAATCACCGACCGAAGGTCAGCACAACGCCTCCCGTACACCAAAGCCCGGGAAGGCGGAGACCTCCGATATCACAATAACGCGTGTCGGTAAGGTTCGTGGCATCGACATAGAGCCGGCACCATCCCTTTTCCCACGTGAGACGTCCGTCCAGCAGAAAATAGGGTTCATAGTCACGAATCTCCGAGATCGACGAGTTCCCGGCAACAGGATAGGCCGTATAGCTGCCATTGCGGTCGTAGACCGATCCGGTCAGCGTGAGCGACATGCGCCGCAGAAAGTGAACCCCGACAGACAGGGCCGCCTTGTGGCGCAGGAAGTCCATGGCGCTCTTGGCAATGATGTCGGCGTTGCGGTCGTTGGTGATGTAGCCATACGAAAGCGTTACGCGACGCAGGAACCCTTCCTCAGCGGCATAACCACCCGAAAGCTCGGCTCCGAAGGTATTCAGCCGGCTCGACTGTTCGGAGTGCCATTTGCCGCGCCACGCTTCGGGACTTTCGGGCGAATCGTCATACCACACCCAGTCGATAAGATCGCGGCCAAGGCGGTAATAGAGCCGTCCGGAAACGTTCCAGCAACGCTTCATATAACTGGCACCAAGACGATAGGTAACAGCGTGTTCCGGAGTAAGATCCAGGTTGTTGATCTGAGCCGGAGAGCTGTAATAGAGATCCGTGAAGGTCGGCAGCCGCATCGACTGCCACGCACCCGCCTCGAGACGAAGGCCGTCCGTCGGCGCATAGCCCGCCGAAACGCTCCACAGGGCCGACGTTCCATAGGGCGTCAGACTCACGCCGCCCGAAAGCGCCACGTCGAAACGTCGCCAGTTTTTGGCATGACGCAACCACACGTTGCCCGTATGGCGGGCCTTGGCATGCGTGTAGTGACCTTCGGGAACCGCAAGCGGCTCGCCGAGATTCGTGCTGTAGATGTGGTTGAAGGCCCAATCGCCTCCGAAGGTGGTCGTTCCAGCCGCCCAGGCGTAATCGGCCCAGAGTTTGGCCCCGGCATTATCCGTACGGTGGCGGTTCAGCGCCGTGCCGCGCGTCCAGTCGTAGCGGTCGAAGTTCAGCCGGTAGCTCACCGCCGCGCCCAGTGAAAAGCGCCCCAACGACTTCGTCCAGCGCAACGAGGTCAACGTCGTCGAGGTATGCTCCCACTGGTCGGGGTTGTAGGCCGCATAGAAGCCGTTCGAACCGAAATCCCGATCCTGCCAGCCGGCCTGAAAATCGAAAAAGCCGGCACGACGTCCGTCATAGGTCGCACGCACGAAGGTATTCCAGTTCGTGAAATCGGTATTGTGCCGATAGCCGTCGCTGCGGCGGTGCGAAGCGGCTCCGAAAAGCGAAAAACGACCCGACGTCACTGCTCCCGAAAGGTTGCCGTAGCCATAGCCGTACTGCCCGCCCGAACCCTCGAAGCGAAGATAGGTCGGGTGAAGAGGCGCCGTGCGAATATTCACCGCCCCGGCGTAAGCCCCGACACCCGGAACGCCGTCGATGAGTTCGACGGCCGAAATGCAGTCGAGATCGACCGGCAGCGAATGCGACTGGTGGCCCGTTCGGGCATCCGTGAAGTCGATGCCGTTCAAAAGAATCATGGTTTGGTCGGAGGAGCCTCCCCGAACCAGGATATCGGCCTGCGCTCCCCTTCCGCCTCGTTCGCGGATGTCGGCCGAAGGCGTGAGGCGCAGGGCGGATTCCAGAGTCTGGACAGGCGCCGTGGCCTGGGCTTTCCGGTCGAAAAGCGGAGTGTGCGACTGGGCGTTGCGCGTGGGGGCCGTCTGGCTCCCCGTAACCCCGACTTCCCGAATCCGCAGCGTCTTCAGAACGGCGGTCGTGTCGGCAGTCTGCGCCGATGCGCCTTGCGTCGCAAGCAGCAGGATCGACATCCCGACAGCGAGTACTCCGATCGATACGCTCCGGTGCAGGCTCGCAAAGGCCGACCAGCCCTTCCGATCCCATCGCCGCCAGCGAGCCCCGATCGGGCTGATCTGTACTTGGATGTGTTCCATAAACAATTGATAAATTTGGGTTAATAAACGGTTTGTCCGTGGGCTGCGGCGGGTCCGGCTGCTTCGCCCCGTCCGCAAACCCGCCGCAAAGGTAATCATTCGCCGCAAATAAAAAAGCGGCCCGAAAGCCGCTTTTTTCCTGAATTCGGTTGGATTGCCCCGGGACCGGGGTCCGCCGCCTTACTCGGCAAACAACGCCTCGACCGTCGAAACCACATCGTCGGTATTCGGATCGAGCGGGAAAACATGGCTCGGCTTCAGGTACCACAAATCGTTCTGCGACTTGAAGTGCTCCTCGCCGCCGCCCGTAATGTTCAGCATGATGGTTGCCTTCGGGTCGATCTTCCCCGCATGCACCGCATTGATGAGCGACGCCAATGCCACACCGGCTGCCGAGTAGATGTCCACACCCTCCAGCTCCTTGAAGAGTTTGCGGGCCTTGCGGGCCATGGCGTTCGTCACGGCGAAGACCTCGCCGTCGGTGGCCTTCAGCGCATCGTACAGTCCCCCGGCCAGGCTATAGGGCGGCTTGCGGTTCGAGAGTACCTTGGCGTCGATAATCTCCGCATCGCGCCGCGCCTTGTCGCTGTCGTAGGGCAGCATGGCCCGCGACGAGGCCTGCCAGGCATCGTACATCGGGACGAACGGGGCGTTCTGCGAGACCATCAGTTTCATGAGGTTCGTGCCGAAACGCCCATCCTCGATCAGGCGCAGGTTGGCCTCCCAGGCCGCAATGGCCCCCGTGCCGCTTCCCACGGCCTGGAAATAGTAGTCCGGAATGCGGCCGATGGTCGTCACGGCCGACAGAACCGTACAGGCCATGCCGTCGCGACGGGCGATGTTCTTTGCACCTCCCTCGGCGTAGAAGCCCTCCGCCTTAAGGGCCAGATCACTCAGATGGATGGCATCGAAATAGTCGCCGCCCGCAGCGCACGAGATCAGCTTTACGCACGGATTCAGCGGTTTCTCGAACCACAGCGCGTCGATGTTGTCATAGGGTACCGACAGCAACAGCTTGATGTGGTTATCCGAGCAGACCTTGGCAAAGGCCCGCGCCGTATTCCCGGCCGAAGCGACGACCAGCACACGGTTCTCCCCCTCGGCAGCACGTCCGCACACGGAATAGGCCTCGGTCTCCTTGAACGAACAGGTGGTCATCGTAGCTCCGATGGCCGGATAGTAGCCGTTGAAGGTGATCCAGAGGTTTTCGAGTCCGAGGTGTTCGGCAAGCCCCTTGCTCCGGTAGGTGACCGGCGCCGACGAACCCTTGAGCATTCGACGAACGGGCATCCAGTCCGCAAAGCGGTAGAGACCCCACTCGGCCGGTTTCACGTCGAGCTGCTTGCTGGCATACCGCGCCCGGATGAGCGACGGCTCCTTGCACTGCGGGTCGGAGAGCATCCAGCCCGTATCCTCAAACTCGCGGCCCGTAGCCACGCATTCGAGCGTATAAGAGGTAGGTACGAATTTTTCCATCTATCTTGGTTTCTTGTTTGTGTTCGTTTGGTTTGCAGGCCCGGGTCAGGACATCCGCGTCTTGAAATCCTCGTAACCGAATTCGCGCACGACCTCCACCCGGCCGTCCCGATGGACGATGACGATCGACGGGTGCTGAACACCGTTGAACATCGTCGTCTTGACCATCGTATAGTGGATCATGTCCTCGAAGACGATCCGCTCGCCCACCTTCAATTCATGATCGAAGGACCAGTCGCCGTAGAAATCACCCGCCAGGCAACTCGTGCCGCCCATACGCCAGCGTGGCTCCCCCTCAGCAGGCTCATGGGCCCCGATGATGGCCGGTTTGTAGGGCATCTCCAGGCAGTCGGGCATGTGGCACGCAAACGACACGTCGAGCATCGCCGTACGGACATCGCCGTTGACGACGATATCCTCGATGGTCGAAACCAGGTAGCCCGTACGCCACGTGAAGGCACTCCCCGGTTCGAGGATCAGCCGCAGATGCGGATGGCGGGCCTTGAACGCCCGAAGCAGCGCGATCAGCGCGTCGCAATCATAGTCGGCATGGGTCATCAGGTGTCCGCCGCCCATGTTGAGCCACTTCACACGGTCGAGGCAGGAGCCGAAACGCCGCTCGACAGCCTCCAGCGCCAGTCGCAGATGCGCAGGGCGCGATTCGCACAGCACGTGGAAGTGAAGACCCTCGATCCCCTCGGGAAGCCCCCCGTGAGCGGCCAGCTGTTCGGCCGTGACGCCCAGTCGGGAACCCGCCACACAAGGATTGTAGAGGTCCGTTTCAACGGGAGAATATTCGGGGTTGATACGCAGCCCGCATGAGAGTCCGTTGATCAGCGCCCGTTGTCCGAAGCGCGCAAACTGGGTAAGGGAGTTGAAGGTGATGTGGCTGCTGCAGCGCAGAATTTCGTCGATGTTGCGATCCGTATAGGTCGGGGCGTAGGTATGCGCCCGGCTGCCGAACTCCTCCAGCACGAGGCGCGCCTCGGCCGCCGAACTGGCTGTCGCCCCGTCGGAATGGGCCGCCAACTCCGGAAAGATGCTCCACATGGCGCAGGCCTTCAGGGCAACGATGATCTCCGCACCCGATTCACGGCGGACACGGTCGATCGTCTCCAGGTTGTGATCCAGCAGCGTCTCATCGAGCACATAGCACGGTGAAGGCAGTTTCAGAAAGTCAATCATCGAGTGGTTTTTTGCTCAAAACAGGTACAAAAATAAGAAAATCATTGGCTCGGAGCGACTCATGGCCAATGATTTCTTGCAAAATAGGTATTTATACCTACTTGCCAGTTCTGCGAAGATCGGACATGGAATTATTTCAGCAAACGGATTTTCCCGATCAACGGCAGCCGTGCTTCCCTTCCTCGGAGGACATTGGTGATTCCAATTGCAGCCAGGACAATAAAAAACAGCGTGATCAATATAAAAGACCAATTGAAAATGATCCATCTCCAAGACACTCCGGGTTCGAACGGATTCCCCGCCAGCCATACCCACAGGCTTTTCCACAGAATCAGTTTCAAAACATACACGGCAACAATGCCGATCAGGAAAACTAAGCCCTGGTTGGCGTGGAAACGTGCAAACCTTGAATCCCTGCCGACAAAAAGCGGGATCAACACCAGAATGCCCAAATAAGCGCAAACACTGATCCCCTTATGCCGTGCAATATCCTCGTTTCGATTATATCCGGCTGACTCGACAGGCTTTTCGTCGGGTTGTCTGCCGGGCCTGAGCGTCAGGCAAAGAATGAAAAATACGACGCTCAACAAACAATAAATCCAAGCGCCCGTATGGTTAAGGTTCTTGCCTACTATATTTACCAGGACCATTATGGGAGTAACAAGAGCCGTAAGGCTCAGACACTTGATGACAGGTACCCCTTTCTTAAAAAAAGCAACTATGAGAATGAACAAATAGCCGAAGAATGAGATCAGATACCCTAATTTACTGCCTCCATAAATATGTACGTTTCGAATATAATATTCAAGTCTGAGATGAGTCCCTCCCACATCGTTCATGCAAGTCATTGGAAGGAACAGAAAGGCAAAAAACATGATTACACAGCAGATTTGCAAATAATATCTTTTCATGGTAAAAACAATTAGTTACAATCAAATCAAAAAAAACGTGGACATATCATTATATCCACTCCCGGGGTATTGGACGACCCACAACGTAGAATATAAGACAATGCCCACGCTGAAAAACAGCGCAAGCATCAACCTTTGTTCCTTACGTTGTGCGAAAGTGTCCAATTTTCGGGAGTAAGAAAAAAGCCAATGCGTTTTTATAATATGTTTCGACGCCTATGTCCGGGTGTCTCGATCAAGATTCATTGGATTAGATCATAGGCAGGATTGATTGGGTTCCAAAGCAAACATAGTAAAATTACGGATGCGTTCTATGCATCCGCAATTTAATTGAGAAATCACACCTCGATGTCTACATCGAACAGCTCGTGCCACGGAAGGCCCTGTTCTCCCAGTTCTGCAAGGAACGGATCCGGATCGAACTCCTCCACGTTGAAGACACCCGCACCGCGCCACAGCCCCTTGGCCCACATCGAGGCGCCAAGAGCCGCCGGTACGCCCGTAGTGAACGACACGGCCTGCGTGCCCGTCTCCTTGTAGGCCTTTTCGTGGTCGCAGTTGTTGTAGATATAGTAGGTATGCTCCTTGCCGTCCTTGATACCGCGGATGCGGCAGCCGATCGAGGTCTGGCCGTGGTAATTTGCACCCAAAGACTTCGGATCCGGAAGCACGGCCTTCAAGAACTGAATCGGAACAATCTCCACCCCATTATAAATAATCGGATCGATTCGCGCCATGCCGATATCCTGGATCACTCGCAGGTGTGTGAGATACTCCTTGCCGAAGGTCATCCAGAAGCGGGCCCGTTTGATCGTCGGGTAGTTCTTCACCAGCGACTCGAGCTCCTCGTGATAAATGACGTAGGATTCACGCTCCCCGATTTCGGGATAGTGCAACGGCCGGTGGATCTCATGAGGCTCGGTCACGATCCATTGCCCGTTCTCATAGTAACGGCCCTTCTGCGTAACCTCCCGGATGTTGATCTCCGGATTGAAGTTCGTAGCGAAGGCCATGCCGTGATTCCCGGCATTGCAGTCCACGATATCCAGGTAGTGGATCTCGTCGAAATGGTGCTTGGCCGCATAGGCCGTAAAGATCGCCGTAACGCCCGGATCGAAGCCGCAGCCCAGAATGGCCGTCAGACCGGCCGCCTTGAAGCGGTCCTGGTAGGCCCACTGCCACGAATATTCGAAATGAGCTTCGTCCTTGGGTTCGTAATTGGCCGTGTCGAGGTAGTTGCATCCGCACTCCAGGCAGGCATCCATGATCGTGAGATCCTGGTACGGAAGCGCCACGTTAACCACGATATCGGGTTTGAAGGCCCGGAAAAGCTCGCACAACTGCGGCACGTTGTCGGCATCGACCTCCGCGGTCTTTACTCGGTTGCCTCCAATAGCCGCCGCAACGGCATCGCATTTGGATTTGGTCCGGCTGGCCAGCATCACGTCCGTGAATACCGGATTGGCGGCGATCTTCTGAGTCACCACCGTTCCGACTCCTCCAGCTCCGATAATCAGCGCTTTACACATAGATCCTTAAAGTTTAGAAGTGAATTTGCATTTTTCCGATTACAAAATTATCTTTTTATTCGAGCAAAACAAAATCAATTCATGAATTTTCATCTGCTCGGACGGAGTACGCGATCCAGCACAAAAGTGGAACCAAATGCGATATTTGCAGAATTTTTGTCGACAGGATGTTGGAAATTAAAAATAAATACGTACATTTGCACCACCAAAACGGAAACACAAGCCTTTTGGCACGGAGAATCCGTAGCTCAGCAGGTAGAGCACAACACTTTTAATGTTGGGGTCCTGGGTTCGAGCCCCAGCGGGTTCACGCCTTATCCGGACAAATCCGGACAAAAATTAGCCAAATCTCACAATATCAGGGTATTGTGAGATTTTTTTATTGCATCGGTCCGCCAAATTCGGACACAAAACAGCCATATTTTGACAGAGTTTTGTG
>CALUJN010000016.1 GCA_944320985.1 uncultured Alistipes sp.
TTGTTTCGACTGGTTGATGAGCGTTTCGATGCGCTCCTTGAGTTCGAGGACCTCGTCCTTGAGGTCGCCCTTCACGTTGAAGGGGGTGCGGAAGGAGAGCCAGTCGCCGAGGCTCTTGTTCATGCGCTCGATGGGCGAGACGCAGTAGATCGACAGGAAGTAGAGCAGCATCAGCACGATGGCGATCATCACGGTCACGGAGATCAGCACGGGCGTCACGGCCCGGTAGGCATTCTTCTTCATCTGCTCGGCACGCGGGGCCAGGGAGCTCTGCGTCGAGGTCATGTAGTTCTTGATGGCGGCCGTGAGGCGGCCGTAGAGGGCGTCGTACTCCTCGTTGTACCACCGGATGCCCAGCGAATCGGGCCGTCCGGCAAGGGAATCCGCGGCCAGCGAGTCGCTCCGGTTGCGGAGGTCGCCGAAAGCCAGGTAGTTGTCCGTGACGATGCGGAGTTCGGTCGTGGCAAAGGCCAGCGAATCGAGGAAGGATTTTTCGAGGGCTTCGTTCTGCGCCACAAGCAGCGTATTCTCCAGACGGTCCATGCAGGCACGACAGATGCTGTCGCGCGAAGGGTCCCCGAAGACCGACAGGCGGATCAGCGCCATGTTCTGTTCGTGGGCGGCATCGAGCATCTCCTTGGCCAGTTCGATATTGCGCGCATTGGCCTTGAGAATCTCGCCCGTATCGCGGCTCAGATGGCCCAGTTCAAGCAGCGAGACCATTCCGGAAAAAAACAGCAGGCAGACGATACTCAGAAAACCGACCGTCACCCTTTTACGCAAACCCGTCATACCCAATTATGATTTACTCATTTTGCAAATATACGAAAAATCGCGCGCAAAACGCCAATCTCGATTGAGATTTTTGTTCTCCGGCACGTTTTATTCCGCGGGACGATCCAGAATTTTTCCCAGAAGATCGTGCGCGTCGTCCATCTCCGTGAGGGCCACGCGGCAGATCGTATTGACGCGCGAAGCATCGTAGGGGGTCTTGACCCGGCGATAGTTGCCCGTAAAACCGAACATCATGCCGCCACGGCGCGTACTCTCGAAGAGGACCGTATCTTCGGTCCCGACAGCCCGGGCGCAGAAATCGCCGTGAAGTCGCGCGCAAAGGGCCTCGAGTTCGGCCACACGGCGCGTGGCCACCGACGACTGCACCTTGCCGGGGAGTTCGACAGCGGGCGTTCCGGGCCGTTCCGAGAAGGGGAAAACGTGCAGGAAGGCGGGCTTCAGTTCGGCCAGGAAATCGTATGTAGCCCGGAAATCGGCCTCCGTTTCGCCGGGGAATCCGACGATGACGTCGATGCCGATGAAGGCATCGGGCATCACGCGCCGCACCGAGGCGATGCGGTCGGCAAACCGGGCCGTCGTATAACGTCGGCGCATGAGTCCGAGAATGCGGTCCGAACCGCTCTGAAGCGGGACATGGAAGTGATGCATCATTTTAGGTGACGAGGCGCAAAACTCTATTATTTCGTCCGTTAACAGATTCGGTTCGATGGACGAAATACGGAAGCGGTCGATACCCTTGACCTCGACCAGCGCCCGCAACAGATCGATGAAGCGTTCGCCCGTCGTACGGCCGAAATCGCCCGTATTGACCCCCGTGAGGACGATTTCGCGCTGTCCCGCCGCCGCGATCTGGCGCGCTTCAGCCACCAGGTCGGCAATGGGCATGTTGCGGCTCGCACCTCGGGCGTAATGGATCGTACAGTAGGAGCAACAGTAGTCGCAGCCGTCCTGCACCTTGAGAAAGGCCCGCGTGCGATCACCGCTCGAAAAGGCCGCAAAGAACGACGTCAGCGAATCCGTATCGCAACTGTAAACCTGTGCGCGCCCCTTTCCGGACAGTTCAACCACCCGTTTATATAACTCGCCCTTATCGTTATTGCTCAATACGATATCAACACCGTCTATGGCGGCAATCTCTTCGGGTTTGAGCTGCGCGTAACAGCCCGTCACGGCAATGATCGCTTCGGGATTCCGACGGTGCAGCTTGCGGATCAGATTGCGGCATTTCTTGTCGGCGTGCTCCGTCACCGAACAGCTGTTGATGACGCAGATGTCCGCCTCGGCCGTGGGCGGCACCCGCACGAATCCGCCCCGTTCAAACTCCCGGGCCAGTGTCGACGACTCCGAAAAGTTGAGCTTGCAGCCCAACGTATGAAAATTAACTCTCCGAGGTTGCATGAATTCCCAATTTTTACGCCACGAAATTACGAAATCTGTCCGAATGAAGGAGGCTTTTCCGATAAAAAAGCGTAAATTTGCACGCAATACAGACCTAGCATGGAGTTTTTCAGCGACGTTTTCCAATACGGATATCTCTCAAACGCATTCGCAGCCTGCATCCTTTCGGGCATAACATGCGGATTGATTGGCACATACGTCGTTTGCCGCCGGATGGTATTCCTCGCCGGAGGCATTACTCACGCCTCGTTCGGCGGCCTTGGAATCGCCTTCTGGGCCGGTGCGAACCCCATTGGCGGCGCCCTGATCTTCGCCATCCTCTCCGCACTGGGGATCGAATGGGCCAGTTCCCGGGGCCGCATCCGGGAAGACTCCGCCATCGGCATCATCTGGTCCATCGGCATGGCCGTCGGTGCGCTGTTCATGAGTCTGCGCCCCGGATACACGTCGGGAGATCTGGCCGCCTACCTCTTCGGTAGCATCATCACCGTCACCGACGGCGACGTCGCAGCCCTGGCTCTGCTGACAGGTGTTGTCGTCATCGGGGCCCTGCTGTGGCTCCGACCCGTGATGTACGTCGCGTTCGACCGCGAGTTCGCCCGCTCGCGCAACATCCCCACCCGTGTGATTTCATACGTGATGGCGGCACTGGTCGCCGTCTCGATCGTCCTCTCGATCCGCATCATGGGTATCGTCCTGCTCATCTCGCTGCTCACGATGCCCGTCGTGATCGTCAACACCCTGGCCCGCTCCTACCGCACAATCGCACGCTTGGCCCCGCTGGTCGCCGTTGCGGGCAACCTCATCGGGCTCATCCTCAGCTATCACCTCGAGGTGCCGCCCGGCGCCGCCATAATATTTGTGCTTACCGTGGCGCTCGTATCGGTAAAACTCGTATCTTTGTCCTCGAAAAAAAGGCCGCTCTCGCATGAAGACCATTCATAAACTCGTCCTGAAAGCCTACCTGGGCCCTATGGTCCTCACGTTCTTCATCGTCATGTTCGTACTGATGATGAACTTCGTGTGGCGTTATATCGACGAGCTGGTCGGAAAGGGTCTCAGCGCCGGAATCATCATCGAACTGATGTCCTATGCCATGGCCAACATGATCCCCATGGGACTGCCCCTCTCGATGCTGCTGGCTGCCATCATGACGATGGGAAACCTGGGCGAGAACTACGAGCTCCTGGCCATGAAGTCCGCCGGCATGTCCCTCGTGCAGATCACCAAACCGCTGATCATCGTCGTGAGCATCGTTGCCGTAGGCAGCTTCTTCATCTCGAACAACCTGGTGCCGTACTCCAACAAGAAGATGTTCAGCATCATCTACGACATCCGTCAGCAGAAGCAGAGTCTCGAATTCCAGGACGGACTCTTCTTCAACGGAATCGACAACATGTCGATCCGTGTGAGCCATCAGGATCCCGAGACCCATCTGCTCACCGACGTGCTCATCTACGACAACCGAGCCACAAACGGAAACATGAACACCATCGTCGCCGATTCGGGATACATCCGACTCTCGGACGACAAGAAATACCTGCTCGTGACGCTCTACCACGGCGAAACCTACGAACAGACCCGCAACAGCCAGTGGTTCAACAAGAGCGCCCTGCGCCACCACACCTTCGACCTGCAGAAACAGGTCATCCCGATGGACGGTTTCGCCATGGGACGATCCGATGCCGACATGTTCACCAACGCGCAGACCAAGAACATCAACGAACTGCAACATGACATCGACTCGCTGGAGATTCGGGTCAACACCGCCACGACAAACTCCTACGAACCGCTGCTCAAGGAGCAGATCTTCGTCCGCGACAACACCGTACTGCCCGTTCCCGACAGCCTCAAGGTCGACAAGAGCAACTACGGGGATCTGCTCGTCACGGACTCCATCCCGGGGCTTTCGACCCGTGAAAAAGAGCGCGTCTGGGACCAGGCCCGCACGCTGGCCAAAAACTCCCGCAACATGTTCGCCTTCGACGAGTCGACGGCCAAGGAGGCCCTCAACCAGCTATACCGTTCGAAAATCGAGTGGCACCGCAAGATCTCGCTCCCGGTGTCGATTCTGATCTTCTTCCTGATCGGTGCTCCGCTGGGCGCCATCATCCGTCGAGGCGGTCTGGGACTTCCGGTGGTGGTGTCGGTGATCTTCTTCGTGATCTACTACGTCATCAGCCTCACGGGAGAGAAGATGGCCAAGGAGGGAACGTGGGATGCCATCTACGGCATGTGGATCTCCTCGTTCATCCTCACACCCATCGCCATATACCTCACCTACAAGGCCACGAACGACTCCGCACTGCTCGATACGGATTGGTATGCCGGAAAAATCAAGGCCCTCAGAGAACGTATCGAAAAGTGGGCGGAACCGCTGCTCGGGAAAGTGAAAAACATGATAAAATTCAAAAAACGCAATAAACGAAATGGCTAAAGAGACCATATTGAACAGTGTGGAGGAGGTCGTCGAGGACTTCCGCAACGGAAAGATCGTCATTGTTGTCGATGACGAGGACCGCGAAAACGAGGGCGACTTCATCGTTGCTGCGGAGAAAATAACTCCCGAAATCGTCAACTTCATGCTCAAGGAGGGACGCGGGGTACTCTGCGCTCCGCTCTCGGAAAAACGTTGCGAGGAGCTGGGCCTCAACATGATGGAGGAGAACAACACCTCGCTGCTCGGAACGCCCTTCACCGTGACGGTCGACCTGCTGGGCCACGACTGCACCACGGGAGTGTCGATCCACGACCGCGCGGCCACGATCCGCGCACTGGCCGACCCGGCCACCAAACCCGCCGACCTGGGACGTCCGGGACACATCAATCCGCTGCGGGCCCGGGAGAAAGGGGTGCTCAGACGTCCCGGACATACCGAGGCGACGATCGATCTGGCACGTCTGGCCGGACTGCAGCCCGCCGGTGCGCTGATCGAGATCATGAACGAGGACGGCACGATGGCCCGGCTGCCGCAGCTCCTGGAAAAGGCCCGGAAATTCGGGTTGAAGATCATATCGATCGCCTCGCTGATCGCCTATCGGCTCAAGCAGGAGTCGATCATCGAGAAGGGGGTCACGGTACCCCTGCCTACGGCATGGGGCGACTTCCGGATCACGCCCTTCCGCCAGAAATCAAACGGCGTGGAGCACGTCGCCCTGACCAAGGGCGAATGGACGGAGGAGGAACCCGTACTGGTACGCGTGCACTCGTCGTGCGCCACGGGCGACATCTTCGGGTCGTACCGCTGCGACTGCGGCGAACAGTTGCATCGTGCCATGCAGATGATCGAGAAGGAGGGCAAGGGGGCCATCATCTATCTCAACCAGGAGGGACGCGGCATCGGACTCTGCAACAAGATCCACGCCTACAAGCTTCAGGACGAGGGTCTGGATACGGTGGATGCCAACCTCAAGCTGGGATTCAAGGCCGACGAGCGTGACTACGGCGTAGGAGCAAGCATCATCCGCGAGTTGGGGATCCGCCACATGCGGCTGATGACCAACAATCCGCTCAAGCGGGCCGGGCTCGAAGGATACGGGCTCTGCATCGACGAGATCGTGCAGATAGTCATCGCCCCGAACCCCTACAACGAGCACTATCTGGAGACCAAGCAGGAGCGCATGCACCACACGCTGGGTCTGAAAAAGGAGTAACAGCCTCGAAAAGGAGATAGCCCATGTCGCACGGTGAACCCTTCAGGTGGAAGAGTTGCGCAAATTCCAGATCCGCTATTTCGAGGGGACAAGCCGCGACAAATACACGAATCCGTCCAAAGGGTTCGAATCTTATCTGATCCATTTCGGCGACGGAGGCTGTCTGGAGTTGATGCGCCGCCCGGATATCCGGCGGAAGGCCGACTCTCCGCACATGGGGTATTGCCATCCGGCATTCACCTGCGCAACACAGAACGAAGTAAACAGCCGCACCGAACGGTTGCGGAACGATGGATACCGGATCGTCGGAGAACCCCGGACAACCGGAGACGGCTACTACGAGAGTGTCGTCGAAGATCCCGACGGAAACCTTATAGAACTGGTTTATGACAACGGACGCTAAGAAACTTCGCATCGTCTTCATGGGCACGCCGGAATTCGCCGTGCCCTCGCTGCAGGCACTGGTCGCCGGCGGCTACAACGTCGTGGGTGTCGTCACCACGCCCGACAAACCCGCCGGCCGCGGGCAACGTCTCCACGAAAGCGACGTCAAGATCGCCGCCCGGGAGTTGGGGCTTCCCATCCTACAGCCCGTCAAGTTGCGTGATCCGGAGTTCATCGAAGCGTTGCGCGCCTGGCAGCCCGATCTGGGGATTGTCATCGCCTTCCGGATGTTGCCCGAGATCGTCTGGGCCATGCCTCGCCTGGGAACCTTCAACCTCCACGCCTCGCTGCTGCCCCAATACCGTGGTGCCGCGCCGATCAACTGGGCCATCATCAACGGCGAGACAGAAACCGGCGTCACAACCTTCCTGCTGAACCACGAAATCGATAAGGGGGCCATCATCGGGCAGATCCGCGTACCGATCGGCGAGGAGGATACCATCGGTACGATGTACGACAGGCTGATGAAGATCGGCACGGGGCTGGTGCTGGAGACTGTCGAGCGCATCGCCGCCGGGAAGATCGAACCGATCGAACAGCAGCATATCGACGAATCGACCCTGCATCCGGCACCGAAAATCTTCAAGGAGGATTGCCGTATCGACTGGTCGCGGCCCGGAAAGCGGATCATCGATTTCATCCGGGGCTTGTCGCCCTATCCGGCCGCCTGGACGGCATTGTATCGCGAAGGTTCGGATGAGGAGGTGCTGACCGCCAAGATCTTCGCGGCGAAGTTCGAGGTAGCGGAGCACGGTGGGGTAGCTTGCGGTACGGTTGAAAGCGACGGAAGAAGTTTCATCCGCGTGGCGTGTGCCGACGGATGGATCCGTCTCGAAGAGTTGCAGATCGCCGGAAAGAAACGTCTTGCCGTCCGCGAACTGCTTCTGGGCTGGCGCGACGTACAACAGTATCGGTTCAGCGCCGACAATTAGCCCCTCCTTCACTCCCCATCCCTTCTAACCCAACCCTGCCATGAAGTTCTCGGATCGCCGAGGCCTCTGGAACAAGATCTCCGGAGCTCTCCCAAAGATTGCAAAAAACAGAGCCATCATCTATCTTGCACTCGTCGTCACCTTCTATCTTGCCCTCTCCGTGCTGGATGCCATGTGGGAGTTCCGGGGATCCCACGGACCGAAGGCTACGATGCATCGGTTGGCCGACGCCCTGCTTTTTGCCCTGCCCGTCTGGGGACTGCGGCGTAAACGATGGCTCTTCCCCTGGATTGGTCTCGTTACGCTCTACCTGCTGGCCAATGCCTGGTATTACCGCAATTACGGGACAATCATGCCGCTGAGCTCCTTCCTGCTGGTGCAGAATCTTCCGACTGTCGGGGAGAGTCTGTTGCTTTCCCTGCGTTGGAGCGATCTGGCGTTGATCCTGCCGCCGGTTCTCTTCATGATCGGTTATGCCGCCCTCCCGAAAGCTGGCCCCGAACGGGAAAACACGCAACAGGGTAAAGGGAGTGGGAAACGTCCCGTCGGCTCAAGAAGATTCCTCGGATTCGCACTCGCCCTGGGACTCATCCTGTTGATAAACGGACCCAGATACCTCTTTGCCCGTTATTGTGCGGCCGATCAGGATCCGATCTACCGCAATCTGATGGAACCCATCCGGGCAATCCGCGAATACGGTTTTACCAATTTCTGGATCTTCCAACTCTCCTACATGAAGGACTGTTCGCCCGAAGAGATCGAATTCGCCTCCCGGTTCGTGGAGACCGCCGAGCGCAAACATCCGAAAACCCAATTGGTCGATCCGCACGACAAGAATCTGATTCTCATTCTGGTAGAATCCCTCTGCTCCTGGCCCGTCAATCTGACCGTCGATGGGGTGGAGGTGACTCCGTATCTCAATGCCCTGACACGGGATACAACCGCCCTCTACCTCCCGAAGGTCATGCCGCAGGTCAAGGACGGCCGCTCGTCCGATGCCCAGTTGATGCTCAATACCGGATTGCTGCCTCTCGCCTCGGGCGCCACATCCGGAATATATGGCAGCACCAACACCTATCCGTCACTACCCAAGGCTCTGAAAAACAGAGGATATACCTCCATCTCTCTGACCTGCGACAACAAAACCTTCTGGAACCAGGATGCCACCTGCCGAAGTTACGGCTTCGACCGCCTGTATGAACGTCTCGACAACGGACGTCTGCGTCCCGAATCGGATCAACATCTCTTTGAGAACGCCCTGCCCATCCTGCTCGATACCAAACAGCCGTTCTACGCACAACTCGTGACCTTCTCGGGGCACGATCCCGTGGACACCGACTTCGAAAGCTCGCTCCGCCATAGCGGGATCCAGAATCGGGAGGTATTGAACTACCTGATCATCACACAGTTCGTGGATCATCATCTGGGTCGTTTCATCGAAAGGCTCCGCGATTCGGGTTTGTACGACAACAGCATTCTCGTGATTGTCGGCGACCACGACTCGACCATCACCCGCGACCGGTACGAAAACCGTCCCGTGCGCAATCCCGAAGACCGCTTCATCCCGCTGTTCATCCTCAACGCTCCGCTGTCGGCTCCGACCGACAGGGTCATCGCACAAAGTGATCTCTTTCCGAGCCTGCTGGATCTGATGGGTGTGGCCGACTATCCGTTCCATGGTCTGGGAGAGAGTCTCTTCCGCCATCAACCGGACTGTGCCGTCGACTGGACGGGAACCCGGGTCGGAAACAACACCGACGATTCCGTACGGCAACGTCGCTTCGAGGCCTGGAGAGTTTCGGACATTCTTCTGCGTTCGGATCTCTTCGCCGGAAAGTTCTGATCCTCTCCCGTCGGAGCGTCAGAAGGAATCACCCGTCCAGTACAGGAGAGCCCGCGGGAACCGGTCGGTTTTATGCCGCAAAGAGCGTCAGATGCGCGGCCCGGGTCATTTGACGATCAACGGACAGATTCACAGATACAGGCTGATAGCAGATACAGGCAGATACAAAAAGAGCCCTCCATTCCGAGGGCTCTCTGTCAATACGGCACGGCGTTGCCGCCGAAACCGGTTTCACGCTAACGGATCTTGCGGATGATCTCACCGCCGTGGCGGATCGCCTCCTCATTCTGCGGTAGCATCTTCCATGCACGCTCCGGAAGCGATTTCTTCAATCCCACCATCACGTTCTCCATCTCTACGACCGGACGAACCTTCAGATAGCCGCCCAGGATCATCGTGTTGAACAGCTTCGCCTGGCCCATCTTCGCGCATTCGGCCGTAGCGTCGATAGCATAGACCGAAATGTCCGCGCGTACCGGATGACGCGATATGCCGTTCGTGTCGTAGATCAGCACACCGCCCGCCTTGACCATCGGTTCGAACTTCTCCATCGACTGCTGATTCAGAATGATTGCCGTGTCGAACTCATGGGCGATCGGCGAGGAGATCTTCCGGTCCGAAAGAATCACCGTCACGTTGGCCGTACCGCCGCGCATCTCCGGTCCGTAGGAGGGCATCCACGTCACCTCATAGTCCTGCATCACGCCCGAGTAGGCCAGAATCTTGCCCATCGACAGAACACCCTGGCCGCCGAATCCTGCTATGATCAATGTCTCTTTCATCGCTTTACTCCTTTTTTACGTCCTTGATATCGCCCAGCGGATAGTAGGGCAGCATGTTCTCTTCAAGCCAGCGGTTCGAATCCACCGGAGAAAGTTTCCAGCCGCTGTTGCAGGTCGAAACGACCTCCACAAGCGAAAATCCGTTCCCGGCCATCGCATTCTCGAAGGCCTTGCGGATCGCACGCTTGCACTTGCGTACGTTGGCGGCCGTGTGCACACTCTGCCGCGTGATGTAGGTCGCGCCGTCCAGATGGGCCATCATCTCCGCAATCTTATACGGATAACCGTTCAGCCGCGGATCGCGTCCATAGGGCGTCGTCGAGGTCTTCATCCCAAGCAGCGTCGTCGGAGCCATCTGTCCGCCCGTCATGCCGTAGATGGCGTTGTTGATATAGATGGCCACGACGTTCTCGCCGCGGGCCGCCGCATGGATCGACTCCGCCGTACCGATCGCCGACAGGTCGCCGTCGCCCTGGTACGTAAAGACCATGTTGTTCGGCCACAGGCGTTTCACCGCCGAGGCAATGGCCAGGGCCCGTCCGTGTGCCGCCTCGATCCAGTCGATGTCGATGTAGTTGTAGGCGAAGACCGAGCAGCCTACCGGCGAGATACCCACCGTACGATCCTCGAGGCCCATCTCCTCGACCACTTCGGCAATGAGTTTGTGCACCGTGCCGTGGCTGCAGCCCGGGCAGTAGTGCATGACGTTATCGGTGATGAGTTTCGGTTTCGTGTAAACCAGATTCTCCTGTTTGATTTCAACCTCTGCCATCGTTTCTACTTTTTAATCAGTTTTTCCTTCAGGGCCACAAGCACCTCGTCCGGATTGAACATCATGCCGCCCTGACGTCCGTAGTGCTCCACGGGAGCCTTGCCGTTGACGGCCAGCCGTACGTCCTCGACCATCTGCCCGGCATTCAATTCCGCCGACAGGAAGCCCTTCACGCCGCGGGTCGCCAGTTCGGCGATCTGCTTCGTCGGGAACGGGTAGAGCGTAATCGGCCGCAGCAGACCCACCTTCAGGCCCTCGGCACGAGCCATCTCGACCGTCGCCGAGCAGATCCGCGCCGATGAACCGAAGGCCACAATCACGTACTCCGCGTCGTCGCACTCCATGGCTTCGTAACGCACCTCGTTCTCCTCCATCGCCTTGTATTTCTCCTGCAAACGCAGGTTGATGACCTCCATCTTCTCGGACTGCAACTCCAGCGAGGTGACGATGTTGCGCTCGCGGTCGGCCTGTTTGCCGAAGGCTGCCCACGAACGGCACTCGGCCTTGATCTCCTCGTCGCTCTTGCGCGGGCGCTGCGGGGCCAGCACCACCTTCTCCATCATCTGACCGATGGCACCGTCGGCAAGGATCATCGCCGGATTGCGGTACTTGAAGGCCAGATCGAAAGCCAGCGCCACATGATCGTGCATCTCCTGCACGGAGTTCGGAGCCAGGACAATCAGATGATAGTCCCCGTGTCCGCCGCCCTTCACGGCCTGGAAATAATCACCCTGCGAGGGCTGAATCGTTCCAAGACCCGGGCCGCCGCGCTGGCAGTTGACAACCAGACAGGGGAGTTCGGCTCCGGCCAGATAACTCAGACCCTCGGCCATGAGGCTGATGCCGGGGCTCGACGAGGAGGTCATGACCCGTTTCCCGGTCGCAGCCGCACCATAGACCATATTGATCGACGAAACCTCCGATTCGGCCTGAAGAACCACCATACCGGTCGTCTCCCACGGCTTGAGCTCCATGAGCGTCTCCATCACCTCCGACTGCGGGGTGATCGGGTAGCCGAAATATCCGTCGCAACCGTAGCGAATCGCCGCATGGGCAATCACTTCGTTGCCTTTCATCAATTTTACTTCCTTCTCTGCCATCGCTTATTCGAATTTTTGACGATAAACCGTGATGACGCTGTCGGGACAAATCACCGCACACGACGCGCAACCCGTACAGGCATCGGGATTCGCCATCCACGCCACCGGATAGCCTTTACTGTTCACCTCCGCCGACAGGGCAAGTACGTTGCACGGGCACACCGAAGCACAGACGCCACAACCCTTACAGCGCTCTCTGTCAACGACGATCGTTCCTTTGATCTTAGCCATAACGCCGATAATATTATTAAGTTGCTTACAAATATACGAATTTTTCCGCGCCTGATTTTATTTTCGTTATAAAATATCGCCTCTCCGTGATAAAATTTTCGCAATGCCCGCACGCTTTCCTCCTACGGGCCAAACATACGAGCGACCGGTGCGGGCCGAAAAACAGACCGGAGAGCCTTGAGCTCTCCGGTTGTTTTTACGCTTCGATCTGCTTGGGATCAGGACCGTACGGATTCTCTCCGGGAGTTCCCTCCGTGCAAAACCAAACCAGGAAGAGGATGCTCCAGGCCAGAAAAACAAGAGCCCCGACAAGAAGCACGACGAGAAATCCCGTCGATGCGGCCGCTCCTCCCGTAATGGTGGCCAGTCCCGTGATCACGAGGGCAATCATCCAGACGAAGCCCAACACATAATACCAGATCAGGATTTTCGCGCTACGGCCGACATCGTGCAGACGACGCGACATCACCGCCAGGTTGGGCAGGAAAAGGAACAGGCCGACCAGCGCATAGAAGAACTTATAGGGATCGCCGAAACAGATCCGATCGAGAACGATCGCGACGATCATCAACAGAAACGAGCAGAGTTCGAAATACCAATACTCCCTGCGTCGGGCACGCCCCGAAAAGTTCACGTAGTTACGAATACACTTGATAAACCATTTCATTGGCTCCAATTTTAAGGTTTGCAATCCGTTTCAAATCAACAAGACGTCCCTATTCATCCATCCCGGCAAATGTTGGAACAGGACCTATAAAAGGAGATCCGGCCTCAACCGGATCCTCCCTTTTGATTTGCGGCCCGTCGGCCGATGCTGCGCGGCTACTTCTTCTCCTCGGCAAACGAGTGGATCACCACGCCCGAACGCAGTTTCGGTTCGAACCACGTCGTCTTCGGAGGCATGATGTTGCCCGTGTCGGCGATGTTGATCAGCTGCTGCATCGAGACAGGGTAGAGCGCAAAGGCAACCTTCATCTCGCCGCTGTCCACACGGCGCTTCAATTCGCCAAGGCCCCGGATACCGCCCACGAAATCGATCCGTTTCGAAGTGCGCAGGTCCTTGATGCCGAGGATCTTGTCCAGCACCAGATTCGAGAGAACCGTCACATCCAGCACTCCGATCGGATCGCTGTCGTCGTAGGTTCCCGGTTTGGCCGTAAGGCTCCACCAGTGTCCCTCGAGGTACATCGAGAAGTTGTGAAGTCCCGTCGGACGGTACTCCTCCGTGCCCTTGTCCTCGACCTCGAACGACTCCTTGAGTTTTTCGATCAGTTCGGCCGGCGTCAGGCCGTTCAGATCCTTCACCACGCGGTTGTAGTCGATGATCCGCAGCTGGCTGGCCGGGAAGGTCACGGCCAGGAAGTAGCAATACTCCTCGTCGCCCGTATGGTTGGGATTCTTCGACCGGCACTCGGCTCCCACACGCGCAGCGGCCGCCGTACGGTGGTGTCCGTCGGCCACGTAGAGCGCCGGGATCGCAGAAAAGAGCTCCGTAATGCGGTCGTTGGTCTTCCGGTCGCGGATCACCCACAGTTTGTGTCCGAAACCGTCGGGGGCCGTGAAGTCATACTCCGGAGCGTTGTGCGACACGACCTCCGAAACGATGGCATCGATCTCCGCATTGTCGGGATAGGCGAAGAAGACCGGCTCGATATTGGCCTGCTGGTTGCGCACGTGGATCATGCGATCCTCCTCCTTGTCGGGACGCGTCAGTTCGTGCTTCTTGATCGCTCCCGAGAGATAATCCTCGAAGTGGCAGCACATGGCCAGTCCGTACTGCGTGCGGCCCTCCATCGTCTGCGCATAGATATAATAGTACTCCTCGGGATCCTGCTGCAGCCAGCCCTTCGCCTGCCAGGCCCGGAAATTCTCCACAGCCTTGTCGTAAACGGCCTGGGAATGTTCGTCGGCAATGGGTTCAAAGTCGATCTCGGGTTTGATGATATGGAGCAGCGAACGCTCCGTAGCCTCGGCCTTCGCCTCGGCCGAGTTCAGCACATCGTACGGACGCGACGCCACCTCGGCAGCATGCTCCCTGGGCGGACGCACCGCCCGGAACGGTTTGATTCGTACCATAAGTCTTTTCGGTTTTTTTCGATTGGTTCGGTTGGTTTCTGTTGTCCGGGCAAAAAAGGCGGGCCGTTCCTGTCGTACCCGCCTTTTCTCCCGTGGTGTTTCGGCTACTTGTTCACCTGGAACTTCCGGTTGCCGGTCTTCAGGAAATCGACAAGCTGGTTCGCGGCGGCAAGCCCGGCGTTGATGTTCGCCTCGGCAGTCTCGGCGCCCATCTTCTTGGCCGTGGCAAAGACCCGCTTGCCGAACTTCTCGTCCAGTTCGGCCTGGTTGCCGGCGGCGATATCGGTGATGTATTTCAGATCCTCACGCTCGCCAAGCGCCTGCAGCAGCCCCGCCTCGTCGATTACCTCCTTGCGCGCCGTATTGACCAGCGTGGCTCCCTTGGGCATCGACATCAGCAACTTGTAGCCGATCGAATTGCGGGTCTCGTTCGTGGCCGGAATGTGCAGCGACAGGTAATCGGCCCGTTTGTAAAGCTCCTCGACAGACGTGACCTGCTCGACCCCGTCGGCGGCGAAAACCGCCGGATCGGTGATGAACGGATCGTAGGCGATGACGTTCATGCCCAGCGCCTTGCCCTTGCGGCCGACGAGTTTGCCGACATTGCCGTAGGCGTGGATGCCGAGCGTCTTGCCCTGGATCTCCGAACCCGTGCCGGGCGTGAAGCGGTTGCGGGCCATGTAGATCATCATGGCAATGGCCAGTTCGGCCACGGCGTTGGAGTTCTGCCCCGGGGTGTTCATCACCACGATGCCGCGTTCCGTGGCGGCCGCCAGGTCGACGTTGTCGTAGCCCGCGCCGGCACGCACCACGATGCGGAGGTTCTTCGCGGCGGCAATCACCTCGGCGGTGATCTTGTCGCTGCGGATGATGATGCCGTCCACATCGGCCACGGCTTCGAGCAACTGCCCCTTGTCGGTATATTTTTCGAGGAGCGCCAGTTCATAACCGGCCTTTTCGACGATCTCGCGGATGCCGTCGACCGCCTTCTTGGCAAAAGGCTTCTCCGTTGCAACCAGTATTTTCATGGATTTCACGATTTCAGTATTCAACATTTCTTGATAGTCCCACGCCCGGATCTCACCCGTAAGGGCGTCGTAACCGGTCGGGACACGCGTTATGAGAGGCATGAGCCCGGATTATTTGGCATATTTGGCCGCAAACTCCTGCATGCACTCAACCAGCACGCGCACGCTCTCGATCGGCAGGGCATTGTAGCACGAGGCGCGGAAACCGCCTACCAGACGGTGCCCCTTGATGCCGACGATGTCGCGGCTCTTGGTGAACTCCAGGAACTCCGGAGCCAGCTCCTCGTACCCCTCCTGCATGACGAAGCAGATGTTCATCAGCGAACGGTCCTCCTTCTCGACCGTGCCGCGGAACAACGGGTTGCGGTCGATCTCGTCGTAGAGCAGCGCGGCCTTCTCCTGATTGCGGCGGTAGATCTCCGGCACACCGCCGATCGACTTGAGCCAGCGCAGCGTCTCCTTCAGCACGTAGATCGGGAAGACCGGCGGCGTGTTGAACATCGAGTTGTTCTCGACGTGCGTGCGGTAGGACATCATCGTCGGCAGGTCGCGCACGATGCGGTCAAGCATATCCTCGCGGATGATGCCGAAGGCTACACCCGCCGGAGCCAGATTCTTCTGCGCGCCTCCGTAGATCATGGCGTATTTCGTCACGTCGACCGGACGCGAAAGGATATCCGACGACATGTCGGCGATCAAAGGTACCGGAGAGGTCAGATCCTCGTGATACTCCGTACCGTAGATCGTATTGTTCGAGGTGATATGCACGTAGTCCAGATCCTCGGGAATGGCAAAGCCCTTGGGGATATAGGTGAAGTTGCGGTCCTCGGAGGTGGCAAGAACCTCCACCTCGCCATAACGTTTGGCCTCCTTGATGGCCTTCTTCGACCATACGCCCGTATTCACATAACCGGCCTTCTTGCCCAGGAAGTTGGCCGGGATCTGATAGAAATAGGTGCTCGCACCGCCTCCCAGGTAGATGATCTTGTAATTGTCGGGAATATGAAGCAGTTCGCGGAACAGCGTATCGGCCTCCGCCATCACGGCATCGAAATCCTTCGTACGATGCGAAATCGAAAGAATCGAAAGTCCCGATCCGTTGAAATCGAGAACGGCCTTGGCCGCATTTTCGATCACTTCGTCCGCAAGAATGGACGGTCCCGCATTGAAATTGTGCTTTTTCATAAGTCTAACGTTATGTGATTAATGTTCCGAACTCAATCTGTTAGTTTACTAACACAAATATATGTAAAAATTTTTCGGAAACACAAAGATCGGCAAATAAATTTCATTCCGGGGGTGAAATCCCGCTCCTTTTTGATTTGTTTTTACTACTTTTGTTCCCGAATTCAAGCCTTCCAGACCTATGATAAAATCCATGACCGGCTTCGGGAAAGGCGAAGCCGCACTCCGCAATAAAAAGATCACCGTAGAGATCCGATCCCTGAACTCCAAGCAGTTGGACCTCGCGTTGAAACTCCCGGCCGTCTATCGGCAATCGGAATACGAGATCCGCACGCTGCTCCAGCGGCTACTCCAGCGGGGCAAGGTCGACGTATTCGTCAGCGTGGAGTCCCAGGTGGTGGAGACATCGGCCCGTATCAACCGCGAAATCTTCGCCGCCTATGCCGAACAGCTACGCGAGGCAGCCTGCTCGGCCGGACTCGACACCTCAACCGCGGAATGGAACGCCGCAGCGACACAGACGCTCCTGCGCCTGCCCGACGTGGTGGCCACCGAGGCCGAGGTGATCTCCGACGAGGAGCATGCGGCGCTGCTTTCGGCCGTGGAGACCGCCGCCCGGCAGCTCGATGCCTTCCGTACGCAGGAAGGGGCCACGCTCATCGCCGATCTGCTGCGGCGCGTCGATCTGATCGAACAGTACAAAAACGAGGTCGTACCCTTCGAAAAGGCCCGCACCGAGACCATCAAGGCGCGAATCCTCCACAGTCACGCAAACCTCGCCGCCGAGGTCCACCGCAACCGTCTCGAACAGGAGATGATCTTCTACCTCGAGAAACTCGACATCACCGAAGAGAAGGTACGTCTGCAGAACCATTGCCGCTACTTCCGCGAAGTGGCTGCCGAAGAGGAGGGCGTAGGCCGCAAACTCGGATTCATCGCCCAGGAGATGGGCCGCGAAATCAATACCATGGGCTCGAAGGCCAACGAAACGAATATCCAGATCCTCGTCGTCAAGATGAAGGACGAGCTGGAGAAGATCAAGGAACAGGTACTCAATATTTTGTAAATCGAGCCGGAGCCTTCCGGCATGAATCCGGGCAGCGGCGGTTCGAAGGATCGCGGCCTCCGGGGCCTTCCGGACGGCAGGAGGCAAGCAGGCAAGGCAGCAAGACGGCAGAACGGCAGAACGGCAGGGCGAGAGGAAGAGAGGAAGAGAGGACAGCAGGGCTGTAAGGCTGCAAAGCTGCCAAGCTGCCAAGCTGCAAGGCGCCAGGGATCCGAAAGAGTTTCCGACTCGGGCAGAGCGTTCCGGTCCGCTCCCGACAAACAACAAGACACAAAGAAAATGGGCAAAGTAATCATATTTTCCGCTCCGAGCGGTTCGGGCAAGACGACCATCGTCAAAGAGCTGCTGAAGCGCTATCCGCAGCTGGAGTTCTCGATCTCGGCCACGAGTCGCGCCCCGCGCGGCGAGGAACGCAACGGCGTGGACTACTATTTCCTCACGCAGGAGGAGTTCGCACGGGCCGTCGACGAAGGACGTTTCGTGGAGTGGGAGGAGGTCTACAAGGGCACCTGCTACGGCACGCTGCGCAGCGAAGTGGAGCGCATCTGGGAGAAGGGACACGTGATCGTCTTCGACGTCGACGTCCTGGGCGGCATCAACCTCAAGCGGATCTTCGGCGAGGAGGCCTGCTCGATCTTCATCAAGGCTCCGTCGGTCGAGGAGTTGCGACGGCGGCTCGTCGCGCGCGGCACGGATGCCCCGGAAGCGATCGAACGTCGTGTGGCCAAGGCCGAATTCGAACTGACGAAGGCCCCGGAGTTCGACCACGTGGTGGTCAACGACCAGCTGGAGGAGGCCGTGGCCCGGGCCTGCGAAATTCTCGATTCGTTTTTCGCCCGATAGCCGCATGAAACGCGAAATGCTCTATTTCGGGTCCTTCAACCCGATTCACAAAGGCCACATCGCCCTGGCGGAGTATGTCCTCGACGAGGGGTTGTGCGACGAGGTGGCGCTGATCGTCTCTCCGCAGAGCCCCTACAAGCAACAGCAGGAGCTGGCTCCCGAACTCGACCGGTTCGAAATGGCCGAAATGGCCTGCGCCGCATCGAAATACCCCGAAAGAATCAAACCCTCGGTGGTAGAGATGCTTCTGCCGAAACCCTCCTACACGATCGATACGCTGCGTTACCTGCAGGAGAACTTCGGGGCGGAGATGAGTTTCTCGATCCTGATGGGCAGCGACCAGATCGAAGGTCTCAGAGGGTGGAAGGAGTACGAACACCTGCTCGAATATCCGGTCTACGTCTATCCGCGGCGCGGCAGTGAGACCGTTGCGGGATTCGAGGGCCGTATCACGCTCCTCGACGGCGCTCCGCTGCAGGAGTTTGCGGCCACGGAGATCCGCGAGCGAATCGCCCGGGGCGAGGATGTCTCCACGATGCTCGATCCGCAGGTCATCGAATACATCCGCAAAAAGGGACTCTGGAGCCCCGCAACACGCATCGCCGCCCTCACGGCGCAGATCGCCGAACAACCCGACGGGGTGGAACTCCTGCTCGAACGCGGCAAGCTCCACTACCGTCTGAGCGAGTGGGGCCCGGCCCTCAACGACTTCAATGCCGTCCTGCGCATCGACCCCACACACGTCGAGGCCCGGCAATTCGCCCAAATGGTGCAGGAGATTTTCGAATTCCGATACAAAGACATATACAATCCCTGAAAATGACACAACTGAAGATCGCCCTCCTGGCGGGCGGCGACTCTCCCGAGCGGGAGATCGCCCTGCAAAGTGCCGCACAGATCGAAGCGGCGCTCGATCACACGAAATACGACATCACGGTCATCGACCTCCACCACCGCGACTGGCACCACACGACGCCCGACGGCCGGCAGTGGCAGGTCGACAAGAACCCCTTCTCGATCACGATCGACGGCAAGCACAAACGGTTCGACTACGCGCTGATCCTCATCCACGGCACTCCGGGTGAAGACGGGCGTCTGCAGGGGTATCTCGACATGATGGGGGTTCCCTATTCGTCGTGCTCGATGGTTTCGTCGGTGGTCACGTTCGACAAGATCACCACCAAACGCACGCTGGCCGGGCGCGTCAATCTGGCCCGCGAGCGCTTCCTGCGACGCGGCGAAGCGTGGAATGCCGCCGAGATCGTCGCCGAACTCGGTCTGCCGCTCTTCGTAAAGCCCAATGCCAACGGTTCGTCGTTCGGCGTGACGAAGGTTCACACGGCCGAAGAGCTCCCCGCAGCCATCGACGCGGCGTTTGCCCAGGGCGATGAGATTCTCATCGAGGAGTGTATCCCGGGCCGAGAAATGGGATGCGGCATCCTCGTTACGCGCGAGAAGGAGTACATCTTCCCCATCACGGAGATCGTCCCCAAGAACGACTTCTTCGACTACGAAGCCAAATACACCGCCGGGCGCTCCGAGGAGATCACCCCGGCTCCGATCTCCGAGAAGGTGCGCGTCGAACTGAATCGCATGACCCGCGAAGCCTACCGCGCATGCCGCTGCTCGGGGGTCGTGCGGGTCGACTTCATCGTGACTCCCGAGGGAAAGCCCTATCTCATCGAGGTGAACTCGATCCCGGGCATGAGCGCCGGAAGCATCGTCCCGAAGCAGGCCCGACAGATGGGCATGTCGCTCGGCGAGTTGTATGATCTGATTATCGCCGACACCTGCCGCAAATGATCGAAATAGATGACAAAATCGTAAGCGTCGATCTGTTGCGCGAATGCTTCGCGTGCGATCTGGCGCAATGCAAGGGCATCTGCTGCGTCGAAGGGAATGCCGGCGCACCGCTCGAAGCCGACGAGGTGGAGATCCTCCGGCAAGAATATCCCAACTACCGGCCCTACATGACCGCTGAAGGCATCGAGTCCGTCGAACGGCAGGGATTCATGGTCCTCGACGAGGATGGAGACCTCACTACGCCGCTGGTCAACGGAGCCGAATGCGCCTACACCTATGAGGAAAACGGAGTGACGCTCTGCGCCATCGAAAAGGCCTGGAGGGAGGGAAAGACGACGTTCCGAAAACCGATCTCCTGCCACCTCTATCCGATTCGGCTGATGCGCTTCTCGAACGGGACCATCGGACTGAACTACCACCGCTGGTCGGTCTGTGCTCCGGCCCGAAAGTGCGGTGCAAAGCTGGGGATCCCGGTCTACAAGGCCCTGCACGAGCCGATCGTCCGCCGCTTCGGCGAAGAGTTCTACAAAGCACTCGAGGCCGCCGAAGCATTGATAAAAGGGCAATAGCCCGGGACCGGACCATCCGGCGGGAGAGTGTCCGAAAGCCGGAGAAAGGCCGCAGCCGGGAACCGGAGCCCGGATCGGGCCGAAAAAACGGAGGAAGGGGAGCGAAGCCGCCCGGAACCCGGAAAGGGAAGCCCCCGACGACCCAAGAACCGAAAACGCCGCTTCGTCCGATGAGCGGCATCACCGAAAAACGAAACACAAGAAGAAACAATGAAAAAATACCTGCTGCCCGTCGTGGCACTTTTGCCGGCCCTCGCAGCCGAGGCCCGTTCGCCCCGTCCCTCGCGGGCCCAACTCCAGGAACAGACCATCGAAGCCCAGGCCGAGGCCGATTCATTGCGCCGTCTGTCCAATGTGCAGAGCGTGGCTATCGACTCGTTGCAGAGCCTGCTCGACAACATGCAGGAGCAGCTCGAAGCCCGCACCGCACGAACCGCGGCACCGACCGTCGAGGTGGACCCCGAACAGGCCGAGGCCGACTCGATCGCCAATCTGCAGTTGCGCCTGCGCCGCAAGCAGATCGAATCGACGTTCGACACCGAAGGTCTGACGATCCTCGATACGCTCAACTCGGGAAACGATGCCCTCCATGTCATCCTCTACGGCAACAACACCTGGAAGTACGTCCGAAACCGCGCCGTGGCCCGCGACAGCACGATCTTCGAAAAATACTGGGATACGACCTCGCTCTTCCCGTATCGGGATGTCGATATCGCAGCCATGCCCCAATCGGTGGTGATCGATCTGATCGATTCGACGAAGAGCTATCACTATCCCTACAAAGGGGCGGTGAATCCCCGCGGCAAGTACGGTCCCCGTCGCGGACGCCGCCACCAAGGGGTCGATCTGCCCCTCAAGATGGGAGAACCGGTCTATGCAACCTTCTGCGGCCGGGTGCGGATTTCGCAATATGTCAGTGGATACGGCAATCTGATCATCATCCGGCATGACAACGGCCTGGAGACCTATTACGGGCACCTTTCGGAGCGTCTGGTCAAGCCCGGCGACTGGGTAGAGGCCGGGCATGTCATCGGAAAGGGTGGTTCGACGGGCCGCTCGACGGGGCCCCACCTCCATTTCGAAACCCGCTACTACGGGCAGGCCTTCGACCCCGAACGGTTGATCGACTTCCAGAACGGCATGCTCTGTCGCGAGACCTTCCTTCTGAAGAAATCCTTCTTCAGCATCTACTCAAACGCCGGGCAGGATTTCGAGGATGAGATCGCAAACGAGGAGCAGGACAAGAAGGAGGAGGCCGAAAAGGCGGCCATGCGCTACCACAAGATCCGTTCGGGCGATACGCTCGGCGCACTGGCCATCAAGTATGGAACGACGGTCTCGAACATCTGCCGTCTGAACGGCATCAAGTCAACGACCATTCTGCGCATCGGACGCACGCTGCGGGTCCGGTAATCGCGACCTCGTGCGAAAGAAACAGATGAAACGGAAAAGGCTGTTCCATGAAGGAACAGCCTTTTCCGTTCTTTCGGAATGCCGACTCGGTACCATTCAAACCGCGAACGAACATCCGCCCCGGGCCGGTTCTAAGTCACAGTTGTGAAATCCCGCGTACAGAGATCCGGCTGCAGAGCCCCGGTTACGGAGCCCCGGCTGCTATTTCCGGCGAATCTTCGCGTCGATGGCATCGATCGCCGCAATCACCGCTCCGCGGAATCCCCGCTGCTCGAGCTCCCCGACACCCACAATCGTCGTGCCGCCCGGCGAGCAGACCGCATCCTTCATCGCTCCCGGATGCTGTCCCGTTTCGAGCTGCAGCTTGCCCGTGCCGACAACCATCTGGCTCACCATCCGATAGGCATCGGCCCGCGGAATGCCGTGTTTGAGCGCCGCATCGGCCAACGCCTCGATGAACATCGCCACAAAAGCCGGACTGCATCCGCAGATCGTCCCCGCCATGCTCAGCAGCGCGGTATCGATCGTCAGGACCAATCCCACATGTGAGAAAAGCTCCTCCATCTCCTTCAACTGCGCGTCGGAAAGCGTGTGTCGGCGTTCGAAGACCACAATGCCCTCACAGACCGCAACCGGCGTATTGGGACACGTGCTCAGATGCGCCGTGCCGGGAGCAAGCATCCGCTCGTAATCGTCGGACGTCACGCCCGCAGCCACCGAGACGACCATCTTCGCCTTCAGCGCCTCCCGGATCGGTGCGACGACCGCCTCGACCTGATAGGGTTTCACGGCAATGACCACCACATCGGCAAACGACACGACCTCCGCCGCCGTAGCAAAAGCCCGGAAGCCGTATGGCGCCGTATTGCGTTGCAGTTTGTCCCAATCCCGGGCACAGGCTCCAATGTCGGAAGCCTCGACAGCCCCACCGCGCACCAGCCCGCGGGCCAGCGCCTGGGCCATGTTTCCAAATCCGATAAATCCAATCTTCCTGTTCATACGATATGGTTAAAATGCCGCCGGCAACCGGACCGACAGCAGGGTAGTTTCCGAATGGCGGAAGCCCGAGAAGCTTATTTCGAATAGTCGCGCTCGCCGAAGATCGACGAACCGACACGCACCATCGTCGAACCGCACGCAACGGCCAGCCGATAGTCGTGCGACATGCCCATCGAGAGGGTGTCGAATGCCTCGCCGAAGAGGGGCCGCAACGCCTCGAAACTGCGGCGGAGCGTCTCGAAATCACGACGTACAACCGTTTCGTCGTCGGTATTGGTGGCAATGCCCATCACGCCGCGCACGCGCAGATTGGGCAATCGGTCAAAGGGGTGTGCGGAGAGGTACTCGCGCAACTCGTCGAGATCCCAGCCTGTCTTGGTCTCCTCCGCGGCCACGTGCAACTCCAGCAGAATATCGATCACACGACCGTATTTGGCCGCCTGCGTCTGGATCGCCTCGGCAAGACGGGCGCTGTCCACCGACTGGATCATCGTCACGAACGGCGCGATATACTTGATCTTGTTGGTCTGCAGGTGTCCGATCATGTGCCACTCGATGTCCTTGGGCAGCGTCTCGTACTTCTCGCGCAGCTCCTGCGGGCGGCTCTCGCCGAAGATGCGCTGTCCGGCATCATAGGCTTCGCGGATCAGCTCCGCAGGGTGGGTTTTCGATACGGCGACCAGCGTAACCCCCGCAGGGAGTGTTTCGCGAATGGCCGCAAGATGAGAGACGATTTCCGACATGGCTTCCGATTTTTGACGTAAAAATAGGCAAAAATCCCGCAACTCGGAGCGCCCGACCCGGAAAATCGCACGGCAAATTCCCCAAACGGGTCACTGTGCGAAGAAAATACCCGTCACGGCCGACAGATCGACATCGTTCAGAACCCGGGTGCCCGAGCGGGATGACGGATTGTAGATACTGACTTCACGCCCCGTGTCCGTTGCACACAACACGCCGATACGGACCTCGGGACTCTTTTCCCCGGCCGGATCCTCCCCGTTCACCAAGCACTGGGTCAACGACAGCACCCGTCCTTCAACCACAAGATCGGCATGCTCCAGCCCGGATGCCAGCTCCAGCGTCGAAGGGTCGAGCGGTTGGAACCAGGTCCAGCCGTCGTGCAGCGCGGCATAACCGCCCACGCGCTCGATCCGTTCGGGATTGTCGGAAGCCGGTTTCAGCAACCAGTAGGGGAGCAGCATCTCCGACTCGACGGCCTCTCCGAGCAGCGCTCCGAAACCTCCGGAGAGCGGCAAAACCAGCGGCGAAAGGGTTCCGTCGTCGTTGCGAACCGTCAGCAGAAGGGCCCGGGAGGCATAGACGAAGGGTTGGCGGACAATCTGCCCGAGCGTGACGCCCTCGGGCAACTGCCACGATCTGGGCTGAGAGGTTCCTCCGGAGAGGTAGAGCCGGTCGTCGCGGCCGTAGAGTGCGATCACGGTCGATGCAGAGGTCGCACCCGCAAGCAGGCAACCTTCGCCCTGTTCCCGGACATAACGGGTGATCAGATCCACCTCGACAAACCGGTCATCCGCCACGCCGCAGGCCATGCCGGATCCGATGCTTCCCACGGCATACGACAGCGGCTGATCGACGGTCTGCCTCCCTGCGCACGTCTCCGCAGACCCGTACATCGAGTAACGGGTGAACTCCGTTCCCTCCGCAGGAGCCGGGGCGAGTGTATAGAGCGATATTTCATGCCATACGCCATCGCTGACGCGGATCGTGCCCAGCGTCTGGAAGATCCCTTCCCGGAAAAGCAGCACCGTCACCGTCGCGGGAGGATAGTGACCCGGCACGAGAAAGGCGATTGTCCCGGCGGTCCGTTCCGTCACGATCCCACGGACTCCCTTGGCACAACCCTCCGGGGCAAATTCCTCCGAACCCTCGGTCCAGGCAATCTCGAACCAGATCTCGTCATTCGCCTCCAGCCCCTCGGCACGGACCGTCACCTCGTCTCCCGGTGCGAACACCTCTCCTTCGGGCATCGAAACCTCCGTCACCAGGATCTTCGCCGGACGTTCCACCTGGAGCCCGCACCCCTGCACAAAGGCACAGAAAAAAAGTACGACTCCAATCAAACGCATCATAAAATATTGATTTTCTGTTCATACCTCCTCTTCGGGGGGGGGTATTTCCGGACTGCGGAGAGCTCCGCCGACGCTGCAAATATAGTATTTTGAGCCGAGCGGCACCGCGGATTCCGCCTTTTTTTCTATCTTTACGAACATTTATGACGCAAAACCCCAAAAACATGAAAAACTTCCGATTGATGCTCGCAGCCTTCGCAGCCATGGCCGGATACGGCGCGGTGTCGGCCTGCACCAATTTCATCGTCACGAAGGGCGCCTCGACCGACGGTTCGGTCATGGTGACGTATGCCGCGGATTCACATGCCCTCTACGGCGCCCTCTACCACACCCCCGGCGGAAAACACAAGGCCGGAGAGATGCTCCCCGTCTACGAGTGGGACACGGGGCGCTACCTGTGCGACATTCCGCAGCTCCGCGAAACCTGGTCCACCGTGGGCAACATGAACGAACACTCGCTCATCATCGGTGAAACGACCTTCGGCGGCCGCGAAGAACTCGTCGACACCACCGGGCGAATCGACTACGGTTCGCTGATCTACATCGCCCTGCAACGCGCCCGAACGGCCCGTGAAGCGATCCGTGTGATCGTCGACCTGGCCAACACCTACGGATATGCCTCGAGCGGCGAGTCGTTCTCGATCGCCGATCCGAACGAAGCCTGGATCATGGAGCTCATCGGAAAGGGGTACAAGGAGGACGGAAAGGGCGGAAACGCCCGCAAGGGTATCGTCTGGGTAGCCCGCCGCATTCCCGACGGCTACGTCTCGGCACACGCCAACCAGGCTCGCATCACCACCTTCCCGAAGGACGATCCCGAAAACTGTCTCTATGCACCGGATGTAGTGGAGTTCGCCCGCGAGATGGGCTACTTCGAGGGCGACGATGAGGCCTTCAGCTTCGCCGACGCCTACTGCCCGCCCGACTTCGGCACCGTGCGCGGTTGCGACGCCCGCGTATGGGCCTTCTTCCGCACCGTGGCCGACGGAATGGACCAATACGAAGACTACGCCATGGGATACAACCTCAAGAACCGGATGCCGCTGTGGGTGAAACCCCGCACGAAAGTCTCCCCGAAGGTGCTCTTCGACTGCATGCGCGACCACTATGAGGGAACCCCCATGGACATGACCACGGATCTCGGCGCCGGAGGCCACAACTGCCCCTACCGCTGGCGTCCGATGGAGTTCGAGGTCGACGGCGAGACCTACCTCAACGAACGGGCCACGGCTACCCAGCAGACCGGATTCTGGTTCGTCGGACAGGCCCGCGCCGACCGTCCGGCCGACATGGGCATCCTCTGGTTCGGGGTCGACGACGCCGCCACGTCGTGTCTGACGCCCATTTTCTGCTGCGCGCAGGAGGTTCCCGAATGTTTCCGCGAGGGGAACGGCTCGATGCTCGAATACTCGCCCACGTCGGCATTCTGGCTCTTCAACCGCACCACGAACTTCGCCTACATGCGTTACGACATGATCGCGGCCGATATCCGCAAGGTCACGGACAAATGGGAGAACGACCACCTCGCGCAGATGGAGACCCTCGTCGCGCGAACCGGAAAAATGTCCCCCGCGGCACGGCGCAGCTATCTTACCGAGGTGAGCGTATCAACGGCACAGGAATTGTTCGACCGCTGGCAGCGCCTCAACGGCTACCTGCTGATCAAGTACATCGACGGAAACGTCAAGAGCGAACACGGCGACGTGCTGTCGTTCCTCGACGGCGAGGGCGGTGCGGCACACTTCGTGGACAACGGAAACGGTCGTCAGATTCCCGACAAGATCCAGTTCCCGGGCTACAACGAAAAGTGGAAACGTGCCGTGGCGGCCGACAACGGCGAGGTGCTCAAGGTGCGGAAATAACCGGAAAGTCCCGGAAAGCCGTCCATCGGAAAGATCCCGACCGACCGGAAGCAACCACAACCCAAGGGGGGGGCGACGGAAGAGGCCGAATCCAAAGGAAAGAGTCCTGGAGCAACCGAGGAGGCGAAATCCGATGAAGAAGCCGGAACCGGGCGGAAGAGGTCGAATCCGATGGAAGCGGGCGCCGGATGAGGCACAGAAGGACGATTGAGAACAAGATAACACAAAATTCGGAAAATCCATGAAATACGACATGCTGATCGTCGGAAGCGGTCCCGGCGGATATGTGGCCGCAATACGTGCCGCACAACTGGGCCGCAAGGTGGCCCTCGTGGAGCGGGCCGAGGCGGGCGGCGTCTGCCTCAACTGGGGCTGCATCCCCACCAAGGCGCTCCTGAAAAGCGCCCAGGTATACGGCTATTGCAGCCACGCCGAGCAATACGGACTCGAACTCGACGGAGCGGTCCGTCCGAATCTCGAAAAGATCGTCGCCCGTTCGCGTGCCGTGGCCGAAACCATGTCGCGCGGCGTGCAGTTCCTGCTGAAGAAGAACAACATCGAGCTGATCGCCGGATTCGGCCGGCTCGTGGCTCCGGGGCGTGTCGACGTCGACGGCACGGTGTATGAGGCCGACCACATCATCCTGGCCACAGGCGCCCGCCCCCGCGAAATGCCCTTCATCCCGGTCGACGGCGAGCATGTGATCACCTCACGCCAGGCCCTGGCCATGACCCGGCTGCCCGAGACGATGATCGTCGTCGGATCGGGAGCCATCGGCAGCGAACTGGCCTGGTTCTACGCCGCACTGGGCGTCAAGGTCACGGTCATCGAATACCTCCCCCGCATGATGCCCCTCGAGGACGAGGAGGTCTCGAAGGCCATGGAACGCGCCTTCCGCAAGATGCGGGCCTCGGTGCTGGTCGGAACTACCGTCAAGCAGGTGCGGGTCAACGCCGAGGGGCGTTGCGACGTGGAGATCGAGGGCAAGAAGGGCGTGGAGACCCTCTCGGCCGATATTGTGCTGTCGGCCGTGGGCATTCAGGCCAACATCGAAGGAATCGGACTCGAAGAGTTGGGCGTAGAGGTCGAACGCGGAAAAGTCAAGGTCGACGCCTTCTACCGCACCAACATCCCGGGCATCTACGCCATCGGCGACATCGTGCCGGGACCGGCGCTGGCCCATGTGGCCTCGGCCGAGGGTATCTGCTGCGTGGAGGCCATCTGCGGCCTCGAACCCGAACCGGTGGACTATTCGACCATTCCGTCGTGTATCTTCACGCAGCCCGAGGTGGCGTCGGTGGGCATGACCGAGCAACAGGCCGTCGAGCAGGGGCTGAGCGTAAAGATCGGACGATTCCCCTTCACGGCTTCGGGCAAGGCCACGGCAGCCGGAGACCGTGACGGCTTCGTGAAGTTGATTTTCGACGCGGAGGATCGTCTGTTGGGGGCCCACATGGTGGGTGCCTCGGTGACGGAGATGCTCGCCGAACCGACCCTGGCCCGCAAACTCGGAGCTACGGCACACCGAATCGCCCGCACGATCCACGCCCATCCGACGATGAACGAAGGTGACAATGCTTCCGGGATTGCTTCTATAATAGAAATTGCCGAAAGG
>CALUJN010000017.1 GCA_944320985.1 uncultured Alistipes sp.
GAGGCTCGCCCCCCGCTCCGTGAGTCGATACTCGACACGCGGCGGAACCTCGGCATAGACCGTCCGCGAGATCATGCCGTCGGCCTCAAGCATCCGCAGCGTGACGGTTAGCATGCGATGCGAAATATCCTCGAGCGACCGTTGAATCTCGTTGAAACGCATCGTCCCGTTGGCATCGAGCGTCAGCAATACCAGCATCGACCACTTGTCACCCAGCCGGCTCAGGATGTCCCGAATCGGGCAACTCCCCGTGGGAGGAAATTTTTCCAAACTTTTTTCAGTCTCCATCGGCTTCTCTTTCAGCAATGGTTACTTAGACGTAACCTACTAACAATCAGATTCGTTCTTGCTTTCGCGGAATTTACATTCTATCTTTGTATGCAAAAGTAACAAACTTACTGAAAAGAACCACTAAAAAAATCAAAAAAGGTATGAGCAAGAACGTAGCCGTAGTGGCCGTCAATCCCGTGAACGGGATGGGGCTGTTCCAGTATCTGGAAGCATTTCATGAGCACCAGATTTCCTTCAAGGTCTTTGCCGTGGCTCCGAGCCGAGAGATCCGGACCAATTCGGGCATGGCGCTGACCGTCGACGGGGTCATCGCCGATCTGAAGGGGCATGAGAATGAATTCGATGCGTTGGTATTCGCCTGTGGAGATGCCATTCCGGTCTTCGCCCAGCACGCCTCGGAACCCTGGAACCAGGATCTGATGGCCGTGCTGAAGCGCTTCGGCGAGCAGGACAAACTGATGATCGGACACTGCGCCGCCGGACTGATGTTCGGAATGGCGGGCGTAGGAACCGGCCGGAAGGTGGCCGTACATCCGATGGTCAAGGCCCTCGTTCAGGGGCCCGTCGCCACGGACGCCCCCTCGGAGATCGATGGAAATTACTTCACCGCCCAGCAGGAGCATGCCATCCCGACGATGATCGACCGTGTCGTCGAGGCGCTTCAATAGCCGTCGGGATCGGAGGGCTCGGAGGAGATCTCTCCGGGTCGTCGAGAGGCCTCGGGCTGGCGCTTCCGGAGGGTTCGGAAGCCCCCGGGACCGGTCCGCAATCAATGAAACGGCCGTCGGAACCGCAGTTTCGACGGCCGTTCTGTGATTCGTTTGACCGACCGCTACCCCTTGCGCTTATAACGCGACGGCGAGGTGCCGGTATGCTGCTTGAAATACTTGCCGAAGAAGGATTGCGTCGAGAAATTCAGGTGGTAGGCAATCTCCTGGATGCTCATGCCCGAATACTTCAGAAGGGCCTTTGCCTCGAGGATCACCGACTCGTCGATCCACCGCGCCGCCGTCTTCCCGCTCACCTCCTTGACGACCGACGAGAGGTATTTCGGCGTGATATTCAGCTGCTTGGCATAAAAACTCACGTTGCGTTCGCGCTTGCTGTACTGTTGCAGCAGCGACATGAATTCGTCGAAGAGCACCTCGCAGCGTCCCTGTTTCATTTCGCCGGGCTGTTCGCGCAGGTTGATCTCCGTGATGATGTAGAAGGCCGTGGTGAAGAGCGTGCGGATGATCTCATGGCGGTAGCGCTCCTTGTCACTCAGCAGCATCGTCTTGATCAACTGGAACAACTGCCGGATCTCGTCGACATCCTGCTGCGTGACGGGCAGCACCGGAGCCTTGCCGAAACGCATGTAAACGGGTAGCGAAGTCGACAGATCGATCTGGATCTCGTTGACGAACGACTTGGAGAAAGCCAGCAGATAGGCCGCGGCATTCGACGAGCACTTCACCGTGCGGATGATCGAATCGGGATTGAAAAAGACGATCGTATTGGGTCGCACCGTATAATTCTGCATGTCGATAGACACGACAGCCTCGCCCGCCATCATGATGATGGCCGTAAAACCGTCGATCGAAGTCGGGTAATCCGCCGTGGTGTTCTTGTCGGCCGTAAGCGTCGTGATGACCAGATCGTCCGAAAGGTAATAGACATTGCTCATCTCCTTCTTGATACGGGAGATGGAGACCTTGTGCAGCCCTTCGCGACCGCCGCGCGTCGTCTTGCCGTTTTCCGCCATAGGGTCGTGTTTTTTGACAAAAATAGCATTTTACGTCGGAAAAAAGCAAGTCACCGCGTAAAAAAAAGCCGGACCGGGAAGATTTCGTTCAAAAAAAGACTTTCCCGGAGAGAATTCCAATAAAATCACCGTTCGCTGACGCACTGACGGGAGGGGCAGATTTCACATCTAAGAAGGCTCTTCCGCCGGTCGAGCGGCGTTTCTTCGGCCGAGGGCAACTTCTTCGGGCCGGACCTTTCCGCCACACAAGAGCAACTCCTTCGGGCCGGGCCCTTCCGCCGGGCGAGGGCCCCGGAGGGATCAGGGCTCTTCCTGCCGACGCGGACACATCACCCGCAGTCCACGCGCCACACACTCGATATGCAACGGAAACTCGGCGCCGGGCTGGCCGTCGACGTCGGTCGGTTCGTTGACTGTCGACTGGATGTCGATGTGCCGCGCCCGCAGGTGACGGACGATCTTGGGATTGCCGCCCAGCAGATACTGACCCATGGCCAGCGTCGAACGGAAAAGATCCTTCTTTTCGAGCAGAATGCAGTCGAACAGTCCGTCGCGGATCGACGCCGTACGCGCCAGACGGAATCCGCCGGCCGTCTCGCCGTTGAAGATCAGCACCATCAACGACCGCAAATCGAAATGTTCGCCGTCGGCCACGATCTCCAGCGGAACGGCATGAATCGTCCGGAACTCCTTCACCCCCTCGATGATGTAGGCCAGTTTGCCGATGCGGTGTTTGCGCGAATTGGGCGTGCGCTGCGAGGTGGTCGTGAAGATGCCGAACGAAAAGATGTTGACGAACCACAGGTCGTTGACCCGTCCGACATCGACGCGATCCTCGCATCCCGAGGCGATCTGACGCGCCGCCTCGAGCAGTTCGCCCGACATGCCGAGCGCTCCGGCAAAGTCGTTCGCCGTACCGGCGGGGATCACCCCAATGGGGATGTCGAGGCCCTTGCGTTTCATGGCGTTGACCACGAAATTGATGGTTCCGTCGCCGCCGGCCACGACCATCAGATCGATCGTCTCATGACCGTCGAACGGATTGACCGCAAAGTCGATCGGCTGCGGAATGACCTGGTAGCCGTTCGTGCGGAAGATCTCGTCGATCTGTTCGGCTTCGCGGGCGATGCGTCCCCGGCCCGATTCGGGATTATAGAGAAAGACTGCAGTTTTCATCGTCTGGTCTGCTCGGTGTTCACTCCATGATCAGGGGTTTCATCGCCGGGGAGACATACTCCTCGTACTGGTCGCCGTCGCCCGCCAGAATGAAGTAGACCTTCACCCCCGGCATGCGGTCGACGGCCGCCCGGGCGTCATCGGCCCCCATGGCCAGAAACATCGTCCCCAGCGCATCGGCTTCGGCGCACGTGGGCGCCACGACCGTCACCGACAGCAGCCGCGACACGATGCTGTGTCCCGTCCGCGGATCGATCGTGTGGGCCACCTTGTTGCCGTCGGCATCCAGGTAGAAGCGGCGGTAGTTGCCCGACGTGGCCAGCCCGCCGTCGGTGAGCTGGATGCGTCGCTGAAGGTAGTCGCCGTCGCTCATGTTGCCGTCGAAGGGGGTCTCCACCCCAATGCGCCACGGATTGCCCTGGCGGTTGACACCCCGGCAGCGCACCTCGCCGCCGATATCGACGATGTAATTCTCGGCCCCGAAGCGTTCAACCAATGCCGCCAGCAGGTCCACCGTATAGCCCTTGGCCACGGAGTTGAAGTCCAGCTGTACGCGCGGATCCGACTTGATGAGGCGGTTGCCTTCGATGTGCACCTTGTCCCGCCCGACAAAGGCCAGAATCGAATCGATGTTCGGGTGGGCCTGGGGCGCCTTGCCGGCAAAGCCCCACGCCTCGACCAGCGGTTTGACCGTCACGTCGTAGCGGCCGTCGCTCAAGGCGCCGATGCTGTCGGCCAGACGAAGGTTGAAGGCGATGTGGCGATCGACCGTATCGGTCTCGTTGCGGTTCAGACGACTCAGCAGCGACCCCTCGTCGAAGATCGACATCGAAGCCTTGGCCTCGCGGTCAAGCTCCATCACCGCAGCGTAAAGTTCGCCCGACGAGACGCCCCGCACGTCGGCCACCACGTGCAGCGTCGTGCCGAGCATCACCCCGTCGACAGTCGTATAGTCCGGGCGGGTGGCACACGACGTCAGAAGCCCCGAAACCACCACGGCCACAAGGCCGAATAGGCGCATGTTTCTCATAATTTTCATACGTTCAGGTGCAAAAATACGATTTTCCCCGCTAAGTTTTCATTTTTCATCCCAAAAGACGAATAATTTTCGACTTTTCATTCCTAAATCATAATTATATTCGTACCTTTGCCGAACGCTCTGGCGTTATCCACGGTAAGGGGGATGCGTCGTAGAGTGGAACTTAAATAAACTTTTACAAAATGGCTTATTTAACAGCTGAGAAAAAGCAGGAAATTTTTGGCCAGTACGGCAAGTCTAACACCGACACGGGTTCTCCCGAGAGCCAGATCGCGTTGTTTTCGTACCGTATCAACCACCTTACTGAGCACCTCAAGAACAACCGGCACGACTTCGGTACCCAGCGCGCCCTGCTGCGCCTGGTCGGTAAGCGTCGCCAGCTGCTGGAGTACCTCAAGGAAGTTGACATCGAGCGCTACCGCGCCATCGTCAAGACCTTGAACCTCCGCAAGTAATCCCGAGGTCAGGAATGAGGGCAATTCCCGAAAGGGGTTGCCTTCATTTTCTTGCGAATTAAAATCGAAACATCATAGGTTAAATTTTTATGGAAGAAAAGAAGCTGTACAACGCTGTCCGCAAGATCATCACCCTGGGCGATGGCCGCCAGATCGAGATCGAAACGGGCAAGCTGGCCAAACAGGCCGATGGCTCGGTGGTCGTCAAGATGGGCGACACGATGCTCCTCGGTACCGTCGTGGCCGCAAAGGATGCAAAACCCGACACCGATTTCATGCCCCTGCAGGTCGAATACAAGGAGAAGTATGCCGCCTGCGGCCGCTATCCCGGAGGTTTCATGAAGCGCGAAGGTAAGGCTAACGACAGTGAAATCCTCGTAGCCCGACTCATCGACCGCGCACTCCGCCCCCTGTTCCCCGCCGACTACCACGCCGAAGTCTACGTCACCGTAAACCTCATCTCGGCGGACAAGGACATCCAGCCCGATGCCCTGGCCGGTCTGGCCGCATCGGCTGCCCTCGCCGTGTCGGACATCCCCTTCGGAGGCCCCATCTCCGAAGTCCGCGTCGTACGCAAGAACGGCCAGTATGCCATCAACCCCAACTTCTCCGAAATGCCCGAATGCGACCTCGACATCATGGTCGCAGGTACCATCGACAACATCCTCATGGTCGAGGGTGAGATGAAGGAGGTTTCCGAGGAGGTCATGCTCGGGGCCATCAAGTTCGCACACGAGGAGATCAAGAAACACTGCGCCGTACAGATCGAACTCTCCAAGGAGCTCGGAAAGGATGTAAAACGCACCTACTGCCACGAGGTCAACGACGAGGAACTCCGCCAGACGATCATCAAGGAGCTCTACGACAAGGCATACGCCATCGCTACGAGCGGCACGATGAAGCACGAGCGCGAGGATCTCTTCAACGCCCTCGAGGCTGAATTCGCCTCGCGTTACACCGAGGAGGAGCTCGTCGAGAAGGCCCCGCTGATCCACAAGTATTTCCACGACGACGTCCAGAAGAAGGCCATGCGCAACATGATCCTCGACGAGGGCAAGCGACTCGACGGACGCCGTACGGACGAAATCCGCCCCATCTGGTGCGAGGTAGGCTATCTGCCCGCAGCACACGGTTCGGCCATCTTCACCCGCGGAGAAACCCAGGCCCTGGCCACCGTAACCCTCGGCACGAAACTCGACGAAAAGGTCAAGGACGAGGTTCTCGTACAGGGAACCGAGCAGTTCGTCCTCCACTACAACTTCCCGCCCTTCTCCACCGGCGAGGCAAAGGCCGCACGCGGTCTCTCGCGTCGTGAAATCGGCCACGGACACCTCGCATGGCGCGCGCTCAAGCCCATGATCCCGCTGGGTGAGGAGAACCCCTATGCCGTACGCGTCGTATCGGACATTCTCGAATCCAACGGTTCGTCGTCGATGGCTACGGTCTGCGCCGGGACGCTCGCCCTAATGGATGCCGGTGTGAAGATCAAGAAGCCCGTATCGGGTATCGCCATGGGTCTGATCACCGACTCCGCAACCGGGAAGTGGGCCGTGCTCTCCGATATCCTCGGAGATGAGGACCACCTCGGAGACATGGACTTCAAGGTGACGGGTACCAAGGACGGTATCACCGCCACGCAGATGGATATCAAGGTTGACGGGCTTTCGTACGAAGTGCTGGCTGCCGCCCTTGAGCAGGCTCGCCAGGGTCGCATGCACATCCTCGACAAGATCACCGAATGCATTGCCGAACCGCGTGCCGACTACAAGCCGTTCGTTCCGAGAATCGTACAGATCACCATCCCGCAGGATATGATCGGTCCGGTTATCGGCCCCGGCGGAAAGGTCATCCAGGACATCCAGAAGACCACCAACACCACGATCACCATCACCGAGGTCGACAACAAGGGTATCGTCGACATCTTCGGAGTGGACAAGGAGGCCCTCGACGGCGCTTTGGCTCGCATCAAGGCCATCGTAGCCATCCCCGAGGTTGGCGAAACCTATCACGGAAAGATCCGCTCGATCGTGGCATTCGGAGCTTTCGTGGAGATCCTTCCCGGAAAGGATGCGCTGCTTCACATCTCCGAGATCGACTACAAGCGTTTCGAGACCATGGAGGAGACCGGACTGAAGGAGGGCGACGAAATCGACGTCAAACTCATCGGTGTGGATCCCAAGACCAATAAGTTGAAACTTTCGCGCAAGGCATTGCTTCCGAAACCCGAAGGCTATGTCGAGCGGGAACGGCGCCCGCGTCCCGAGCGTGGAGAGCGGCGTCCGCGCCCCGAGCGCCACGAGCACAAGGAGGAATAAAAACTTTTGTTCCTGTGATATTTCGGGCGGAAAATTTATACGTATTTTCCGCCCGATTTTTTGCATAATTTGACGGACTTTCCTATATTTGCGTTGTTCCAGCGCCACAAATTCCCGACAGTTCCGGTTTCGGGTCCAAGGGGGGGGGCGAGAGGAGAGAGCGAGGAGAGCAGGGAGAGTGTGGGGAGAGGAGAAGAAGAGAGGGAAGGAGACGAAGAGAGAAGAAGGGTATTGGAGAGACGAAAGAACAGATAATTAGGCAAACACAAATAAACACATTAACTTTATCTACTATGAAAAACATCATGAAATTGAGCGTTGTGCTCGTAGCTGCCACGCTGGCATTCTCGAGTTGTAACTGCTTCAAGAAGATGGCTCAAAATCGCGACGACATCAAATTGACGGTGACGCCCGAGATTCTGACCTTGAACAACGGCATCGTGGCCGCTGATATCAACGTCACATTCCCCGAGGAATACTTCAACAAAAAGGCGGTCATCAAGGTGACGCCCGTTATCGTATTCGAAGGCGGTGAGGTCGCCGGAACGACCAAATACTATCAGGGTTCCAAAGTCGATGAGAACTACGCTGTCGTGGATAAAACCGGTGGCAACTTCTCGCAGCATGTCGAGTTCGCTTATGATCCCCGCATGGATCAGTGCGAGCTGCAGCTCCGGGCCGAAATCAAATGCCCCAAAGGCAAGTGCAAGGAGTTCACGCTCGTAAACCTCAACAACGGAGCAATCCCCACCAAGGAGCAGGCTGCCGTGCTCGCCGGAAATGACGAAGCTGCAAAAGCCGCTCTCGCCAAGGAGTTCGGACTCACCGTCGCTTACGGCCTCAACACCCTCCAGAAGGATCTCAAATACGGCGATCTGATGGAGCAGATGCCCAACGACTACAAGAAAGTTACCACCGTTGTTGACAAGACCGATCTGCTTTATGCCATCAACTCCTCCGTCGTAACGAAGAAGAATGAGAAGAACGCCAACCTCGGCGCCTTCAAGGAGAACGTCGACAAGAACCTCCAGAACGATCGCGCAACCCAGAACATCGCTGTCAAGGGATACGCTTCGCCCGATGGTCCGGTGAAGTTCAACGACAAGCTCTCCAAGGCTCGTAGCGAGTCCGGACAGAAGGTCGTAGCCAAACTCCTCAAGGATGCCGGTCTGGAGATCGACGCCGCAGCCTACGGTGAGGACTGGGATGGTTTCAAGGAGCTCGTTGAGAAATCCAACATCCAGGACAAGAACCTCATTCTTCAGGTGCTCAGCCTCTACAACTCCCCCGCAGAGCGTGAGGCCGAGATCAAGAACATGTCCACCGTATTCGAAGAGCTGAAGAAGGAGATCCTGCCCGAGCTGCGCCGCTCGCAGATCGTCAACAGCACCGACCTCCAGGGCTTGACCGACGCCGAGATCATGGCTGCCTATCGCAACGGTGGCGAGCTTACCGCAGAGCACTATCTCTATGCTGCACAGGAGCTCACGAACGATCCCGCAGAGCAGGTTGAGATCCTCACCGCTGCTTCGAAGAAATACAACGATGCCCGCATCTGGAACAACCTCGGTGTTGCTCAGACGCAGGTTGGCGACAAAGCCGCAGCTCTCAAATCCTTCGAGAAGGCCGCAAAACTCGACTCCTCGAAAGAGCTCAACAAGAACCTGTTGCTGGCTAACCTCGCAAACGGCAAAACAGCCGAGGCCAAGAAGTACGCTGCTGCTGCCGACGCTGAGTCGAAAGCTGCCATGGCTGCTGCCGAAGGCGACTACAAGGCTGCTGCAAAGGGTCTGACGGGTTACAACGAGGCAATTGCCCTGATCCAGTCCAACGACCTGGCCGGTGCAAAGAAGGCTATCGCCAAGGATAACTCTGCAGAGGCCGACTACCTGCGTGCCGTAATTGCCGCCAAGGAAGGCGACCTGAAGACCGCAGAGGCTCAGCTCAAGAGCGCTACGTCGAAGAATCCCGAGCTGGCCAAGAAAGCCGAGAAGGATGTCAACCTCAAGGCGCTGAAGAAATAATCCGCTTCTCTCGGATTAAAAAAGGCCCGGATCGATTGATCCGGGCTTTTTTTGTCGATACAAATTATTTCATTATTTTTGTCAAAAACCCTTCAATATGGAATACGCCAACCACCTGAAAGAGTATGCACCGGCCTGGAGCCCCGCACAAGTAGACGAGGAGGTCGCACGAATCCGCAAAATCGCGGAACTCCGTAATCACAATACCGAGGTATACAAGTTCTGCTACTCGGCCATCGACCTCACGACGCTGTCGTGCAACGACTCCGTAAAGTCCGTCACGGAATTCGCCCGCAAGGCCGCCGAATTCTACACGAAATATCCTCAGATTCCGAACGTCGCTTCGATCTGCATATACCCCGCATTCGTCGATACGGTGGGAGTGGCCGTCGACGGCACGCCGATGCGTATCACGAGTGTAGCTGCAGGATTCCCCGCATCCCAGACCTTCCTCGAGGTCAAGGCCCTCGAAGTGGCCATGGCGGTCGAAAATGGGGCTGACGAGATCGATATCGTGATGAATGTCGGCCGCATGCTGACGGGCGAATACGACGAGGCAGCCAACGAAGTGGAGGTGATCCGTTCAGAGATGGACAGCGATATCATTTTAAAGGTAATCATCGAGTCCGGAGCCTTGAAGACTCCCGAGTTGATCCGCAAAGCCTCGCTGCTGTCGATGTTTGCCGGAGCGGATTTCGTCAAGACCTCGACGGGCAAGATCGATGTAGCGGCAACGCCCGAGGCTGCCGTGGTGATGTGTCAGGCCATTCGCGACTACTATCTGAAGACGGGACGTAAGGTCGGATTCAAGGCCGCAGGCGGTGTCCGAACCCCCGAAGAGGCCGCACTCTATTACACGATCGTCGAGGAGATTCTCGGCAAGGAGTGGCTTACGACCGATCTGTTCCGTATCGGAGCCTCATCCGCCGCAAACAACATCCTCTCGGCTATTGAAGGAACGCAGATCAAATACTATTAGTCGCAGAATCGGACAGCTGTTCCGACCGAAAAACAAAACAACGGCAACTTTTCGAAGTTGCCGTTGTTTTTGCAAACGGAGTGCCGCAGGCAGCAGATTTTCTTCTGGAGCAAGGCCGGCAGATCGGTCCGGAATGGCCCACCGGAATTCCGGAAACGGGAGGAGCCGACCGCTCCGGGGAATGGATCAGCGGAGTGAATCGGAGAGGTCGGTCACGGATGAATCCGTCGGGGCTCCCTCCTCTCCACGAACGGAATCCGCCCCTGGGACAGGAGTATCTTCCACTGCGGAAACCCGGGCAGGCTCCGCGGCCGGGAGTGTCTCTGTCGGAGCAGGAACCGGCAGCGTATCGCTGGCTGGGAGTGGCTGCTCTTCGGGATCGCCGAAATGCAGCAATGTCTCGAAACGATCACGGTGAAGCACCGTCAAAACCACGACGGCAAGCACCGCCAAAGTCACCAACGTACCGATCAACCGTCTAATCATTGTTGGTCTCCTCCCCTTTCAGAATCCCGATGGCACGCATTGTCACGTTATCCACAGGATAGATATTCGCATAAAAGCCGTTATCCTCGAGTTGCGTATTGCGACCGATGTAGGCCCGCAACTGTGCCTCGATCAACCGACGGGAACGGGCAATGTCCCCATAATCCGGGGCTACGCCCTTGCGGGCTGCATAACGGATAAAATCATCGAAAAGGCTCTTGTCGCTGTCGAGCAGCGTCTCAAGGTCATCGAGCGTTCGGACGGCATTGAGCGCCTCCCGGTGACGGTCGGCATACTCGATCGTATAGCGGTATAGGATGTTACGACCCACCACCTCGATGAAGTATTTTGTCACGTCGGTCGTATCGGCCGGGACGAAGACATCGGGCATGATACCGCCTCCGCCGTAAACCACCTTGCCGCCCGGCGTCACCCGCTTGAGCGAATCGGCAAAGTGAATGCTGTCCGCCGAGAAGAACTCGTTGTTGCGGAAACGGTTCACCAGATCCTCCTCGTAGCTCTCGTCGTCGCCGATCGTATAGGGTTTCTGGATCGATCGGCCCGTCGGCGTGTAATAACGCGCCGTCGTCAGGCGCAGGGCTGAACCGTCGCTGTAAGGAATCTGCCGCTGCACGAGTCCCTTACCGAACGAACGGCGTCCGATGATCGTACCGCGGTCGTTGTCCTGGAGTGCTCCCGCAAGGATTTCGCTCGACGAGGCGCTCCCCTCGTCGATCAGCACCGCAACCTCCATATCCTGTGCCGAACCCGTCCCGTCGGCATATTCGCGCAACTGACGGTGTTGGCGGTCCTCCGTATAGACGATCAACTGCCCTTCGTGCAGGAATTCATTGGCCACACCGATCGCCTGGTCGAGGAATCCGCCGGAATTCCCCCGCAGGTCGAAGATCAGCTTCGTAACCCCCTCGGCACGCAACATGGCCAGGGCCTTGCGGATCTCTTCATGAGTCGTCCGGGCGAACTGTCCCAGTTTGATGTAACCGATGCTGTCGGCAATCCGGAAGGCCGATTCGACGCTTTTGATCGGGATGACTCCCCGTTCGACCTCGACCTGCACCAGATCCGAAATTCCCTGGCGCTCCAGACCCAGGCGCACTTTCGAACCCCGCGGACCGCGCAGCAACCGTACGATCTGGTTCTGGGGGATCTTGCGTCCGGCAACCAGCGAATCGTTGATCTCGAGAATCCGGTCCCCGGCCTTGACCCCCGCCTTATCGCTCGGGCCCTGCGGAATGACATTCAGCACGATTACCGTATCGGTGGCCATATTGAAGACCACGCCGATGCCGTCGAACTCACCTTCAAGCGGTTCGTTCAACTCGGCCATCTCCGAGGCTGGAATATAAACCGAATGCGGATCGAGTTCACGCACCAGTAGCGGGATGACATGCTCGGCAAGCGAATCCATCGACACCGAATCGACATACTCGTTTTCGATAAGCGAAAGCGTATAGGTCAACTTATTGGTGGACAGTGTCATGCGATCCAACACCCCCTTGAGTTGCGAAGCCGTGGTATTGCGCCCGAGGTAGTGCCCGAGCAACAAACCCAACACCACTCCCGCTGCCAACAGCAGCGGAAAGAGAATCGTCTGTTTCGAATTGCGATACATTACTTGTTCTTGAAAGTATAGGAGAGACCGACACTCAACAACGTCTGCGTCTGCACTTCAGTGTTTTGAGCCCGGTTGTAATAGAGTTGAAAACTCAACGTCGTCGTAATGAATTTGGTCGCCTTGATATCGAGCGTATTCGTCCAGCGGACCGTCGGATGGATCGCAAGCCGCGGCTTGGTTTTCGGATCCTTACCCGCCTGCTCCCACGCTTCATAGGCGTGGCGATATTCCGTATAATCGTTGATTTTGTTCTCCAGCCCGATGTCCGTAATCCATCCATAGAAGGAGTAGATCGTCGTACGGTAACGAAGATAACCTGTCTTGCCGAACGTCCGGTCGAAGTTGATCTCCACGGAGGAGCCTCCCTCGTATTTCGACGTCGCGGTCTCCGACGCCAGACCGTAGGACTCCCAACCCAGTTTATTGCTGACCCAACTGTTGTTGCGAATGGTCGCGTTCTCCACAAACACCGCACTCATGGCCACAGGCGACATGTTGACCGCAATCGGGAACTTCGATTCCGGGCTCTTGTAGGTCAAACCCAACGAAATATCCAGATAACCCGGCGCCAGAAAGGTACTCTTCAGATTTTCACGCTCCTGTTCGGTCCGCGACTTGTAGCCGTTGACGAACTGACTCCGGAACTGGAACGTCGAACCGTAGGACCAGTTCTTGGCCAGCTTGAAGGCCGGATTCACCCAGAAGACAAACTCGTCCTGATTCTTGAACCAGACCCCGTTGCTTTCCTTCTCGCCATTATCGTTCGTCACCTCGACCTTCATGCGGTTATAACCCAGTTTGGCCGTCAACTTCGTCTCAATGGAGAAGAGATTCTTCTTGAACAGATGCCGCAGATTGAACGATGCGACCAGTGCGATCGAGTTGTCACCACCCGAAACGGCAATCCACGGATCGTTATACGACGTCAGGGTACCCTGCAGGCCGCTCCCGATCTCCAGGTAGTTGCGCTCCTTGCGGATGGCGGCACGTTCGGCCTTGTAGCGGGCCAGGCTGAAATAGTCCACATCCACGGAGGTGGATTTCAGTTCGTCACGGAACTTCACGTCCTGGGGTTCGGCCCGAACCTCGTCGATCGAGATCTGAGCCGCAGCCCGAAGAGTCGAGATCACCAGGAGGATTCCTGCAAGAAACAGATGAGAGCTCTTCATAACGGGTTCAAGCGATCGGATTTTCCAAAATACAAAGTTATGAATTTATTTACAAAATCCTTAACTTTGTCCAAAACAACACGAAACATCGGACAATATGAAATACTTCGGAGCACATGTCAGTGCATCGGGCGGACTGGAGAACGCCCCGCGCAACGCCCGGGCCATCGGAGCCACCGCCTTCGCACTCTTCACCAAGAACCAGCGCCAATGGATGGCCAAGCCCCTCACGGCAGCCGAGATCGACGCCTTCCGTCGTGCCTGTGACGAAGGAGAATACACCCCGGCACAGATCCTGCCCCACGACTCCTATCTGATCAACCTCGGGCATCCCGAACCCGAAGCGCTCGAAAAGTCCCGGGAGGCATTCATCGACGAGATGAAACGCTGCGAACTGCTCGGACTCGACCGACTGAACTTCCATCCGGGGAGCCATCTGAAACAGATCTCCGAGGAGGAGAGTCTCGACCGTATCGCCACATCGATCAACCTTGCGCTCGAACAGACGCGCGGCGTCACGGCCGTCATCGAAAACACCGCCGGGCAGGGTTCCAACCTCGGATTCCGATTCGAACACCTGCGCTATCTGATCGACCGCGTGGAGGACAAATCCCGCGTTGGTGTATGCATCGATACCTGTCACGCCTTCGCCGCCGGGTACGACCTGCGGACCGAGGAGGCATGCGAGGCCACCTTTGCCGAACTGGAGCGCGTCGTCGGATTCCGCTATCTGAAGGGAATGCATCTGAACGATGCGATGAAGATCCTCGGAAGCCGCGTCGACCGGCACTCGTCGCTGGGCGAGGGGATGATCGGCGAGGCCTGTTTCCGTTACATCGCCCGGGATCCGCGGTTCGACGGCATTCCCCTGATCCTCGAGACGCCCGACGAAAGCCGCTGGGCCGAGGAGATCGCCCGGCTGAAGTCCTTCGCCGGGGAGGAATAGCAGGGGGGGGGAAAGAGAGAGAAGGATAGTAAGGTGAGGGGAAGGAGCCGGGAGGTTGAGATGGAAGAGGAAAGCCTGACCCGAACAGAAGCCGATCCTGCAAACCGATCAGCAAAAAGGAAGAGATCCCGGCATCGGGATCTCTTCCTTTTTCCAGACAGGGCAAAGAGGCGACCGGCCCCTCGCAGCAACAGGGCGCAGTTCCAGTCCCGCTCTTCGTCACGGCAGAGGTCTGTTCTATGCCCGCTCCTTCGCCATGACAAGATACAATCACGGCCCCGTTCCTTCGCTACGGCAGGATCAATTCCACTCCCACTCTTCACCACGGCAAGACGAAGTTCCGGTTTCGCCCCGTCAAAGCCGATCAAGGCACTCACGGATCAAGCCCGCACTGTCGCGAACCTCCTCCTCGGAGATCGTCAACGGCGGCGAGATGCGGAACGCCGTATCGCAAAAGAGGAACCAGTCGCTCAGGATTCCCGCCTCCTTGAAGAGTTCCATGATCCGGTAGAGGCGCTCCGAAGAGCCCAGTTCCACGGCCAGCAACAATCCGCTGCGACGAATCTCCCGGACGGCCGGATGATCCCGGAGCAGCGCCTCGTAAAGGGCTCCCTTCGCCTCGACCGTCTCGACCACGCCGTGATCCAACAGGTAATCCAACGCCGCCAGACCCGCCGCACAGCAGACCGGATGACCGCCGAACGTGGTAATATGACCCAATACAGGGTCATGTTGCAACGTATCCATCACCTCATGTCGCGAGATGAAGGCCCCGAGGGGCATTCCTCCGCCAAAGGCCTTGGCCAGACAGACGATATCGGGCGTGACGCCGTATTTCTGCATGGCGAACATCTCTCCCGTACGACCCAGACCGGTCTGGATCTCATCGAAGATCAGCAACGCCCCCACCTCGTCGCACCGCCGGCGAAGCGCCTCAAGGTAGCCTGGCTGCGGAGGACGCACCCCCGCCTCGCCCTGCACCGGTTCGGTCAGCACGCAGGCCGTACGACGCGTGATCCGCTCAAGTTGCGCGAAATCGTTGAACTCGATCGACTGCACGTCGGGCAGCAGCGGGCGGAACGCCCCCTTCCACTCCTCGCCCTCCGGAGCTCCCATCATGCTCATCGAACCGTGAGTCGAACCGTGGTAGGCCCGCCGCATGGAGATCATCTCGGTACGGCCCGTGAAGCGTTTGGCCAGTTTCAAGGCCCCCTCGACCGCCTCGGCACCCGAATTGACGAAGTAGACGCTCTCGAGCGGCGCTGGCAGCAACGAGGCAATCTTCGTGGCATAGGCCACCTGCGGCGTCTCGACCAACTCGCCGTAGACCATCACGTGCATGTAGCGCGCCGCCTGCTCCTGAACGGCCCGCACCACGGCCGGATTGGCATGGCCGACGTTGCTGACCGAAACTCCCGCCACCAGGTCGTAGTACCGCTTTCCCTCGGGCGTATAGAAAAAGGTGCCCTCGCCCCGCGCTACCTCCACCAGCATCGGCGAAGGCGACGTCTGGGCCACATGGGCCAGAAACTGTTTTCGCAAGATCGTATTCATGGATTTTTCCCTGTTTATTTCATCTCCCCGAAGCGCCGCTGCAGAATTGCATCGGCATCCTTCACGCTGCGCCGCATCCACCGCTCCATCAACGCAGCCTGCTCCTCAAGCGGAAGCTGCCACCCCTCGACCGTCCGACGCACCCGTGCGGAGAGTTGATAGATCAGAATCGCCGCAGAGGCCGAAACATTCAGACTCTCGACCAGCCCGCACATCGGAATGCGCAGAAACTCATCGGCCCCGGCAATCGCCTCGTCCGAAATACCGGCATGCTCCGTACCGAAGACCAGCGCAAACGGTCCTTTCGTGACATCGAACGTCTCGGGGGTCACATCCTCCCGATGCGGCGTCGTGGCCACGATCCGGTAGCCCTCACGCCGCAGGGCGGCAAGAGCCTCGGACGTCGAGGCGTGGCGTTCGATATCCACCCAGCGTTCCGAACCCCGGGCTATCACCGGATTGGGTTGGAACGAACACAGCGTCTCGACGGTATGCATCCGCTGCACGCCGAAAGCATCGCAATGGCGGATCAACGCCGCGGCATTCTGTCCGTGATAGAGATTCTCGGCCAGCACCGTCATGTAGTGCGTGCGCATGGCCACGCTGCCGCGCAACACCCCGTAGCGTTCCGCCGTCATGAACTCCGACAGGCAGGCGATGCGCTCCGCGGCAGGACCCGCCTCGGGCCCGAAAAGCGCGTCGGAACGCGGTGTCGTATCGTTACTTGCGGTACTTCTCATCTTCATCGAGGATTTTCAGATAGCTTTCGTAGCGCGGCCAGGCGATCTCTCCCGCCTTGACCGCCTCCACCACGGCACAACCCGGTTCGTGGGTATGCGTGCAATTGTAGAAGCGACAGCCGGGAGCCACACGCATCATCTCCGGGAAATAGTGCCACAGCTCGGCATCGTCGATGTCGATCAGCCCGAAGCCCTTGATTCCCGGCGTATCGATCACCGCACCGCCCCCCTGCAACGGGTACATCGTCGAGAAGGTCGTCGTATGGCGTCCCTTGTGGTGGCTCTCGGAGATCTCCCCCGTGCGGATCTCCAGCGTGGGGTCGATCGTCTGGATCAGGGTCGACTTCCCGACCCCCGAATTTCCCGAAACAAGCGTGGTCGAGCCGGCCAGCAGACGCCGCACAGCCTCCACACCCCGTCCTTCGGGGGCCGAGACCTCCAGCACCTCGTAGCCCGCCCCTTCGTAGACGGCGCGGAACGCCGAGACGGCCTCGGGATCCTGCAGGTCGATCTTCGACAGCAGGATCGTCACCGGAACCTTATAGGCCTCGCACGTCACCAGGAAACGGTCCACAAACTCCAGGGGAGTCTCCGGCGACCGCAGCGAGGCCATCAACAACGCCCGGTCGATATTCGACGCTATGATATGCGACTCTTTCGAGAGGTTCGAGGCCCGGCGGATCACGTAGTTGCGGCGAGGACGGATCTCCACGATCACCCCCTCGCCGGGAGCTCCCTCCCGTTCGCACTCCACCACATCGCCCACAACCACCGGATTGGTCGTCCGGACCCCCTTCAGACGCAGACGTCCCCGGATCCGGCAGCGAAAGGTTGCTCCATCCGCCGCCGTCACTTCGTACCAACTGCCCGTCGCCCGTACGACGGTGGCTGTAAATCGATCATTCATCGGCTTGCATGTTTTCGTCCTTCAAGGGAATCCGCTCGCCGATCCGTTCCAGGGCCGGATACAACGACTCCGAAAGGCGCAGAATCGGTTTGTAACTCCGCGAGCCCTCGATCGTCCGGGCTCCGACCAGGCTGTAGTCCACATTCAATCGGTCGAAGGCCGAAAAGAGCAGGCTCAGAATCAGCAGATATTTCGCTATCGAAACAACCACGCCCAAAAGAATATCCGCAAGGCCGAAGCCCGCGAAATGAAAGACCTTCCGCACCAATCGCGCCGCAACGGCCACGACGAGCACCACCACGATGAGCACCGTGACAAATCCGCCGACGGAGGCCACCTCCTCGTCGAGTCGGAGCAACAGCCCGACCTGCCCGCCGAAGCGCGCCGCAAGCCAGATTCCCGCAACAATCCCCGCCAGCGAACAGATCTGCACGATGAAACCCTGTCGCCAGCCATTCCACAGAGCCAGCAACAGCACCAGACAAACCACCAGATCGATCGTATTCAAGGCGTGTGTTTTAAGTGCCGAAAGATACGAAATTTACCCGAACGAGCCAAAAAAAGAGCCCAAGCCCCTCCCCGGCAGGTCCGGAAATCTCAACGAACCACATCCCTAAGTTCCACGCCCAAGGCATTGCAGATGGTACAAAGACTCTTCAGCGTCAGGTTCGTCCGCCCGGACTCGATGCGGCTCAGGTTCGAACGCTCCATGTCGCATCGATAGGCCAACTCCTGCACGGTCAGCCGGTTCGCCTTGCGCAGCTCCTTGATTCTCCTGGAGATGTAGCATATCTCCTCCTGATAATCCATAACGTCCAGCATTTATTTTCAGACCAAAAGTACGATTTGCTCTCCAATTTAAAAAACGCAAATATCCCGAAAATTCGTATCTTTGCAGAAACTGACAGGAATACAACCTCCACATGAAACGATTCATAACGCTCCTGCTCCTGTTCGCCGGGCTTCTCCACACGGCCCACGCCCGCGAGGTCTTCCCCATAAACGAAGGGTGGCGATTCTTCTTCAAGTCGGAACGCACCTCCGACAACGCCCGTCACGTCACGCTTCCCCACAGCTGGAACACCGATCCTCTGGCCCAGGGCGCCTGGCTCGAAACAACGGGAAATTATCAGAACGGCATGTACATCCCCGCGGAGTGGGCTTCGAAACGCCTCTTCGTGAAGTTCTACGGCGTGCAGAGCGTCGCCGACGTCTTCGTCAACGGATACCACGTCGGAACGCACCGCGGCGGCGGAACGGCCTTCGTCTTCGAAATCACCGACAAAATCCGCTTCGGAACCGACAACGCCCTGCTCGTCATGGTCAACAACAGCTGGCGCGACGATGTGCTGCCCACCTCCACCGACATGAACCTCTATGGAGGAATCTATCGCGAAGCCGAACTCATCGTCACGGAATCCACGGCCATCTCGCCCCTCTATTTCGGGTCGGACGGACTCCTGGTCCATCCGCAAACCGTATCGATCGAACGGGCCGACGGGGAGATCGAAGTACACCTCACGTCGCAAAACGAAAACACCTGTTCGCTCGACATCGAGATCACGGCGCCCGACGGCCGGCAGGTCTTCTCGAAACGGCAAAAGGCCAAAATCGACGGTAAGCCCCTCTCGATTCCCTTCACCGTGGAAAACCCCGAACTTTGGAGCCCCGAATATCCGGCACTCTATACCGTAACGGCCTCAATCGGCGAAGACAGCATCGTGGACCGGGTCGTCGTCCGAACCGGATTCCGGTCCATTGGCGTGGAATCTCACGGAGGAATCGCGATCAACGGCTGGAACACCCCGCTGCACGGCGTCATCCTCCATCACGACAACGCCCTCTCGGGAGGTATGCTCATCGCCGAAGACTACGAGGCCGACCTGAAACGGGTCCGCGAAATCGGGGCCAATGCCATCCGTTCGGCCGTCATGCCTCATGCTCAGTATCTCTACGACCGTTGCGACGAGGAGGGTGTGATGGTCTGGATCGATGCGCCCCTCCACCGGGCCCCCTTCCTGGGCGACATGGCCTACTTCGCCACCCCGGAGTACGAACAGAACGGCATGCAACAGCTGAAAGAGATCATCGTCCAGAATATCAACCACCCGTCGGTGATCATGTGGGGGCTCTTCTCGCAACTCTGGATGCGCGGCGACGACGTCACACCCTATCTGCGAAAACTCAACGAGACGGCCCACGCGCTGGATGCATCCCGCCCCACGGTCGCCTGCAGCGACCAGGACGGAGAGATCAATTTTGTCTCCGATCTGATCGTTTGGAAACAGTCGCTGGGGTGGCAACGCGGTTCGACCGACGATGTCGTGGTCTGGCGCGACCTGCTCCAAAAAAACTGGTCTCAGCTGCGTTCGGGAGTACAGTACGGAGGTCCCGGATTCCTCGGGCACAAGAGCTATACGGCGCAGGCCGAGCCCCGGTCGAACTGGCTTCCCGAAGAGAAACAGACCCGTTTCCACGAAGAGTATGCCCGGAATCTTCAGAATGACTCGCTCTTCTGGGGTGTCTGGGTCGAGAATCTGTTCGATTACGGCTCCTCACGCCGTCCATACGGAGTCAACGGCTCGGGACTCATCACCCTCAACCGCCGCGAAACAAAGGACGCCTTCTATCTCTACAAGGCCTTGTGGAACAAGAAGGAGACCACGCTGCACATCGTCGACAAGCGCCGCCGGCTGCGGGACAACAACAAACAACTCTTCCGCGTCTATTCATCGGCGGGAATGCCGCTGCTGACCGTCGGAACCGACACGCTCGTCATGACGGAGTATGCAGCGTGCCAGTACCGCACGGACTCGGTCGAGGTGCAGGGGACGATCGAAGTGAAAGCCGCCGCCGGAGATTTGCGCGACAGCGTCACGATCCGAATCGGCAACGTGTTAAAACCGAAACGGACGCCGGTCCTTCGGCGAACAACAGGTCCACAAACGACAAATTAGCGACAAAAGGCATCCGGTCGGAAAAGACCTGGAAATAGGGCTCGGCCTCGAAGGCCGGGCCCTCACCGTATCGGGAGCGGAGGTCGAGATCCCCGTCACGCGCCTCGACATAACGCTCCGAAAAGGCCGGAAGGGGAATCTTCATCAGTCCGCAAATCATTTCAAGGAGTCCCAGATCATACTCAACCAGAAAATCGTATTCCCGGGTATAGAAAGGCTCGAAATATGCGGCATAGTGGTCGAAATAGGGAGACGAACGATAGGAGGAGACCAAGGCGCCCCAATGCTGGTGCTGCCAGCGTTTCGAATAGTCGAGACGCACGTCGCGCATGGGCTGTCGCGGATGGTTGGCGTGGCGAACGTGAGCCGTAAGTTCCATAACACCGTCCGTGGCGAGGATCCGCGCTCGGTTTCGCTCGGAGCGCTTGACAAAGTGTTCGCCGAGATCCACGACACAATCGCCGCGGAGCAGGCGGGCAAAGTAGGAGACCGACGGAAGGTAGGCAAGAGGCAGAATGGTCATGTTCGACGGAGCTTTTCGTGGTAAGGTCCAACATTTTTCAGACGCGCTGCGGATCAGCGGCCAGTGCGAGGTAGAGGTCACAAAGGATCAACGGTCGTCGCGAATCAGCAACAGCCGCGAATCAGCAGCCGCGTTTCGTGAAATCGGCCGCTGCGGCAGATGGCTGCGGAGCATCAACCCAGTCGCCGTTCTCGCGGATCAGGGCGATCAGGCGATCGAGGGCCTCCTCCTGCGGAATGTTGCGAACGATCACCTCACGGCCCTTGTAGAGCGTGATGCGGCCGGGGCCTGCCCCGACATAGCCGTAGTCGGCATCGGCCATCTCTCCCGGGCCGTTCACGATACAGCCCATGACGCCGATGCGGAGATTTTTCAGATGGGAGGTCCGGGACTTGATCTCAGCAAGGGTCCGCTCGATATCATAGAGCGTTCTTCCGCACGAGGGGCAGGCGATGTACTCCGTATGAGAGAAGCGCACGCGCGCCGCCTGCAGGATCATCAGCTCCACGTCGCGGATCTCCCGCTCGGAGAGGGCCGGAGCCTCGATCCAGAGACCGTCGGCCAGGCCGTCCAGCAACAGCGGGCCCAGATCGGCCGCCGCCTTCACGGCAACGTGCTCCAGCGAGGTATCTTCGTAACGGCGCTTTACGACCACCGGTTCATCGGGGCGCTCGAGGTTGAGAATGGCGGCGCGCAGTTCAGCCGTCGGGTTGCCGGAGAAAGCCTCCAGGATGCGGAAACCTTCGAGCGGTTCGCTGTGGATGACCGGCACGGTGACGTGAGAACGCCGCCGGTATTCGGTCGGCGAATAGCGTTCTGGATGCCGGACCTCAAACACGCCGGGACGTGAAGCAAAGTGGTCGACAAGCAGCTGCGCCACCGGGATCTCGTTCTCGGGAGCTTCGGTCAGCGAGACACGGATCGTGTCGCCGATGCCGTCGGCCAGCAGCGCCCCGATTCCCACGGCGCTCTTCACACGCCCTTCGAGTCCGTTCCCGGCCTCGGTGACGCCCAGATGGATCGGATAGCGCATACCCTCGGCGTCCATCGCCTCGACCAGCAGCCGGTAGGCCGCCACCATGACGCGCGTATTGCTCGACTTCATCGAGACTACCACCTGGTCGAAATCACGCTCTCGACAAATCCGCAGAAACTCCATCGCCGAAACGACCATCCCCTCGGGCGTATCGCCCCAGCGGTCGAAGACCCGTTTTGCGAGCGAACCGTGGTTGACGCCGATACGCAGGGCAACACCCCGCTTGCGGCACTGTTCGATCAATGCCTCGAATTCTCCGTGTTCGTTGCGGTAGTTGCCGGGATTAATGCGCACCTTGTCGACGTACTGCGCCGCAATGGCGGCTACCTCCGGCACGAAGTGGATATCGGCCACGATGGCCGTATCGAATCCGTCGGCACGCAGCGTCCGGACGATGTTCGACAGGTTCTCCCCCTCACGCCGTCCCTGGGCCGTAAGCCGCACGATCCGACCCCCGGCCCGGTCGATGCGTTCGATCTGCGCAACGCTCCCCGGCGTGTCGTTCGTATCCGTATTGGTCATCGACTGCACCGCCACCGGGCAGTCGCCGCCGATCGTCACCGGCCCAATCCGCACCTCGCACGTCGGGCGCCGTCTGAATTTCGTCAGATCCATTTCATCCACAGTTTTCAGCAAAGATACACAAAATTCATTATATTTGTCTCCGTGGAGATACTCGACAACGATATCAAATACGTGACGGGAGTCGGCGAGGCCCGAGCCCGGCTCCTTGAGCGGGAGCTGGGAATCCGCACGGTCGGCGACCTGCTCAGCCACTACCCGTTCCGTTACATCGACCGCACGCGCATCTATCGCATCGCGGAGATCACCGACACCGCCGGATTGTCCTACGTGCAGTTCCGGGGGCGGGTCATGGGGGTAGCCTATGCCGGTGCGGGGCGCAAACGGCGCTTCACGGTTCAGGTGCAGGATGCCTCGGGGCGCGCCGAGCTGATCTGGTTTCAGGGAATCAAATGGATCGAGAAACGCATCGAAGTCGGCCGCGAGTATCTCGTTTTCGGACGCCCGAACTTCTACCGCGGAGAACTCTCGATCGCACACCCCGAAATCGAAACCATCGAACAGGCCCTCTCGCGCAAGGCCGAAAGCGGCATGCAGGGTATTTACCCTTCAACCGAAAAGCTCGGCAACGTCCTCGGAGCCAAAGGCATGTACCAGATCGTCTGCAACGCCTGGGCCCTGGTCCGCGATCGCATTACGGATCCCCTTCCGGAGGCGCTCCGCAGGCAATACGGGTTGATTCCGCTGCGCGAAGCGCTCTACAACATCCATTTCCCCCAATCGCAGGAGCTGCTGCGACAGGCCCAGTATCGGCTGAAGTTCGACGAACTGCTCGGCGTACAGCTCAATATCCAGCAGCGCCGTACGGCCCGTCTCTCGAAAAGCGACGGATTCCTCTTCCCGAAGGTCGGGGGCGTCTTCAACACCTTTTACAACGAAAAACTCCCCTTCCCGCTTACCGGAGCCCAGAAACGCGTCATCCGTGAAATCCGCAAGGATACCGTTTCGGGATTCCAGATGAACCGCCTGCTGCAGGGCGACGTCGGAAGCGGAAAGACCCTCGTGGCATTGATGTCCATGCTGCTGGCCGTCGACAACGGATTCCAGGCCTGCATGATGGCCCCCACCGAGATCCTCGCCCGGCAGCACTTTTCGACCATTGGCAAGATGCTAAACGGACTGCACGTACGGGTGGCCATCCTCACCGGCGCCTCGAAGACCCGGGAACGGCGCGAAGCCCTCGAAGGAATCGCCTCCGGAGAGATCGACATCCTGATCGGCACCCATGCCCTGATCGAGGACCGGGTACAGTTCGCAAACCTCGGATTCGTCGTCATCGACGAACAGCACCGTTTCGGCGTCGAACAGCGCGCCCGTCTCTGGACCAAGAACGCGCAGCCGCCCCACATCCTCGTAATGACCGCCACGCCCATCCCCCGCACGCTGGCCATGACCCTCTACGGCGACCTCGATGTCTCGGTAATTGACGAGTTGCCCCCCGGGCGCCGTCCGATCAAAACCTATCACTATACCGACGCCGCGCGGTTGAAGCTCTTCGGATTCATGCGCCAGGAGATCGCAAAGGGCAGGCAGGTCTATGTCGTCTATCCGCTCATCAAGGAGTCCGAGGCGATGGACTACAAGGATCTCACGGACGGCTACGAGGCCATCTCGCGCGACTTCCCCCTGCCGCAGTACGTCACGGCCATCTGCCACGGCAAGATGAAACCCGCCGACAAGGAGGAGTCGATGCGGCAGTTCAAGGAGGGCGAGGCGCAGATTCTGGTCGCCACGTCGGTCATCGAGGTGGGGGTCGACGTGCCGAACGCCACGGTCATGGTCATCGAATCGGCCGAGCGCTTCGGCCTCTCACAGCTGCACCAGCTGCGCGGCCGCGTGGGCCGCGGCG
>CALUJN010000018.1 GCA_944320985.1 uncultured Alistipes sp.
CCTGACATACTCTATCTTTGCAAACAGGGTCTGTCGCGGCCCCAAAAGGCTGTTTTTACCTTTTTCCCCTCTGTTCGGAGGGAGTCGATGAAAAAAAACGTTAAATCTTCGATTTTTCGCAAAAAAACAAGTAAATTTTTGAGCAGTCTACCTTTTAAAACGTAAATTATTGATAATCAATGAGAATATGATGATGCATCGGGAAATAGCCGTACTTGTTATTTCGACCGAATTTCGAAGAGCCATCGCGACGAACCGACGCATTGAAGATATACTTGTCAGACAACGTATAATTGACTCGCAAGAATTCTGATTCAGAAGTATTCCGTTGTTTGTTGGTCTGGACCTTGTCCGGGAAAACATTACCCTGACCGATATCGAAGACTCCGTCAAAACTCTGATTATCGAAACCTTCGGCTCTCGTACTCAAATATTTCGAAGTATAACTTCGCAGTTCAAAGCCGAGTACGGCATTGACATAATGCTTGCCCCCAAAGAGTTTGGCGAAGGTCAACGTATTGGAGGTCTGCCAGGATTCGGCACCACTCCGGGCAATCACAGCCAATCCATTCTTCGAATAACCCCAGGAGGTCGTCGAAGGATACCACTCATCCGTTTCCGAGTTCAGGATTGTGCCTCCGCCACTCAAACGAATGGCCCAATTCTTATGAGGTTTGTATTTCACATAGATATCAGCCATCGTACGAGTCTGCGTAGCCGACTTGTAGGAATCATTGATAAAGTCGACAGGATTGGTCAGGTTGTAGTTCTCGGGATTCGAAGCCTCGTCGTCATCTTCCCCCGTAAAAATCGGTTTGTAGAGGACAAAGCTCTGCACCAATCCATTATAAGAATTCTGCCCCGCATTTGTAACGGCACCTTTGGTGACGATATGCGAGAAATTAATCGTTCCTCCAGTCGAAAAAGAGTCGCTGATATCGCTATCGAGTCGAATACGCCCCGTATAACGCTCCATTTGATTTCGCTTGACAATACCTTCCTGATTGAGGTAACCGGCCGATGCCGCCACCTTTGTTTTGGAGCGTCCACCCGACGTAATTCCAATATTATAGTTCTGAATGACTCCGGTGCGCATCACCTCCTCCTGCCAGTTCCGGCTCTCATAATCAGAGAAGTCTCTGACCTGATCGGGACGATTGTCTCCATTGGTATCGATACCCCAGACCTCACTGTCAGGGAACTGAGCAAAACGATATTGGGCATATTCCTGTCCTTGAAGCACCGGGATCGTATTTGAAATATGGGCCAAACCGACACTCATATCCAAATCTACCGATGTTTTCTCGCCCTGTCCACCCCGCGTCCGGATAATAATGACGCCATTGGCACCCCGCGATCCATAAATAGCCGTTGCAGAAGCATCCTTCAAAACGGTTATCGACTCAATATCAGCAGGATTGATACCATTGAGCGGATTATAACGAACGTTGGCCGACGTATAACTGCTCGTTGCAACTTCATCCTCGTTAATATCAATCTGCACGTCATCAATCACATACAGAGGCTGCGTCCCCGCATTGATCGAGTTACCGCCACGAATCGTAATGTCGATCCCGGCTCCCGGTTCACCCGAACTGGAACTTACCTGCACACCAGCAATACGGCCCTGCAATGCATCCATGAAACTGGAACCTTTCGAACGAGCAATCTCTTTGGAAGAGAGTACACCCAATGAACCAGCCACATTTTTCTTCTGGGCGTCACCATAACCGATAGATACCACGACATCTTCGATCTGTGTAGCATCCTGCTGCAGAACAATAGAGAGATCGGTTTTGGTTCCAACCATAATATGTTGAGTTTTCATTCCGACGAATGAAACGGTCAAGACAGACTCGCGGTTCTTGACACTGAGCGAAAAGCGGCCGTTACCATCGGTCGTAACGCCATTGGACGTACCCTGTTCAAGCACCGTAGCTCCGATAAGAGGTTCGTTGTTCGATCCATCGAGCACCGTTCCCGTCACCTTCATCTGCGCCAACAGATCACTGCTGACGAGAAGAAACAAGAGCGTCAAAAAGTGAGTAAGCAGATTTTTCTTCATGGGTCTATTTCATTCAGGTTGATTTTCGGCAAATATTTAAGGGATGGCAGGTCCTCACCGGACCGCCTTCCGATTGAAAAGCGGTCCGGTCGGGCGCCGGTAAAGATTATCTCATTTGGGACGTTTCAGGATCAAGAGCCGTAGCACGGATGCAACGGACCGAATAAGCGTTTGTGCGCTGATAGTTGTTCAGATAGACACTACTTCCATTCAACATGATGAAGCGGGCTGCATTGGTAAAGATATTGCCTGCACCGGCAATAATCGGCATATTGGTCCAATAAACCCCTCGGCCACCCGAAATGGTTCCGGTCGTAATGCACTGGCCTGCCCACGGCATATGGAGCGGCGATTCTGCGAAAACCTGTGCTGCATTCTCTACCTGATAGGATGTATTACCATACTCCATATTCTGCAAACCCGTTACCGCCTCAGCCATGGCAATAAACTCCTCGACAGTCGGAACCCGATACCCTTCAGGACAAGGATTGTTCTCCTGGTTCGCAGCATCCAATGGGGCTGCATAACTCTTGTCTTCGAAACGACCTCCCCACAGTCCATCTCGATTCGACTCCTCGTCACGAGCCCAATCATGCGGTTCGGCATTCGTCGGCATGAAACCATCATATCCAGCATTCCGACGATCTCCTGTAGGCGTATTAAGCGGCGCCATTGCATTGACGAAACTTCCAGACGTTGCCGAAACCCATTTAACCTTTTCGTGTCCATCGGCCTTGCGGGACCACTGGAACAACGAACCAAAGGCCTCGAAATCGTTCGAGGCAGAGGCTACCTCCCGAGCGCCAAGATTACGATCGAGCCAGGTCTGCTCAACACTCTGGCCATCCTGATCAACCACTGTGATATTGACCGGATAATAAACAATCTTATAGTAATCATCTTCGGAATCATAATTTCGATCCCGCACTCCGATTACCGTAACCTCACATGAGGCGCTCTTGTTTCCGCCATCGGTCGTACGGACATGTATCGTCGTTTTACCCTGAGATTTAGCCACCAGCAGGCCATCTTCATCAGCCTCGGCAACCAGCGGATCATCCGACGACCATTCCAACCGTTTATTTGTCGCCTCTTCGGGAAGAATAACCGGTTCAAGATGAACAGAGGTGACATCCGGATTTGTCCCGAAATCAAACAGATGAGATGTCCCTCCAGACAACGAAATACTCTCAATAGGTATACTGTTGTCCACATCGTCGATCGTCAGGATAATGGCATCATTGACATGCATATCGTTGGCTTCAGCCGTAAGGGTCACCTCTCCGAAAGCCAAAGCCCGGACCAATCCATTCCGATCGACCGTAGCAACACTCGTATTCGAACTGTACCAGGCAATTTTCTGATTCGTGGCATTTTCGGGTAATATGGAGACTTTCAGTTGATGCTCCTTTCCCGGGTTCAGATGCAACGACTCGATATCAAACTTTACCTGTTCTACATGAACAAACGGTTCCTCTTCGGTTTTGCACCCTGTCATCAGGATCAACAAGGAACCCAGCAACAATAATGCGGCATGTTTTTTCATATTCATTTGGGTCTGAGATTAGGCTTTTCCGAAACTAAACGTATAACAAAAATATCGGTTCTTCCTTTTTTTCAGTCTTCCTATCGGGAATAAATTGTCGGGAACGGTTTCGGGAACGTTACCAAAAGTCGGGAACGATTGCAGAATCCGACATTACCCAAAGTTGCAAATCTGATTCAGCCATTCCTCATCTCTTCCAACTCGATAAGAAGCACAATCCAACACTGAATATCCGAAAAAATCGGCAGATTTTCAAAAAAAGGCCGAACAGGAGACTTCAGATCTTTCAGCACGACATCCCCCTCTCTTACCATAACCTTGTTCGCCAGGTATCCTCTATGAATGGGCATATATCCACACAATCTGCTGTCCAACATACTTGTTCGGGGTCGATTTGATGTTGTATTCGGCAAACCATACCGGCAACCTGCAAAATGTTCGGTCAAGATGAAGTCGGATCTCTTCAAGTTGTCTTTTTTAACCTTTTCCCGGAATTTTTCTCGATTTTTCCGAAGAGAATAAATGACAACACTCTTTCAAACAACGAATTAACGACCGAAACTCTTCAAGAAAAACTGAAAGCAACCATTTCGATTTATCCGTAAACACGGGCTTGCAGAGGGGATAAAAAATCCCAAAATATCATATTTATAACCTCACAATGCTATTTTTTACAAAAAAAAATATAACTTTATCCGCCAAGAGTTGAATATAAAGCCCTCGTTATAGGTTTTCGGCACCACGCGATGATATTTTTTCCTGCAATATTTCGACAGTAATTATAAATTATAAGCAACACCGTATTTTTATTTTCACTCATTAAAAAAAATGATTATGAAGAAAATTTTTCTTGTTTTGGGACTGGTTGCCATGGCGGCTGTCTCCTGCAAAGACGACGAGGGGGGGGGAAATCCGGGTGATCCGACTGCTGTCGAAGAGTTGACGATCAGTGACGGTTCCGTCGTATATGTACAACTCGGAACGACCGACAAACAGTTCAAATTGACGTTGGGCGCAGAGGCTTCCGGCAAGACCCTGGAGTGGACGAGCGACAAACCGCAGATTCTGGCCGTCGACCAGACTACCGGTCTGCTTTCGTTCGGCTCGAATGCCACAGCATCCAAGATATCGATTTCCGTATCGTCGGAGAGCGGGAAGTTGGCTGCAGCCACCGTATACTTGGTCCCCAAGGCTCCCGCAGGCTATGAGGTGATCGAGGAGACGGGCCAGATTACCGAAGGCAAATTCTACATGCTGGACCGGAATGTGGGTGCCAGCGCCGTGGGTAAAAACGGCAACTATTATCAGTGGGGACGTAAAACCGTCGTGGCTGCCGAAGGTGCCACCTCCGTGAACGACAGCTTCAACACAGACATAGCCTGGAATACGGCTGATGCAGACTGGGCCGAAGGCCTGTGCCCCGAAGGCTGGCGTCTGCCGACAAAGGCCGATCTGGATGTTATCAAAGAAGTGACGCTGGCCTATTTCGACGATCTGTTCTATACGGATATGGGGATGGACAGTCCCTATACGTCCGAAGAGATCGAGGCCTCGAAAAAAGCCTGGGACATGATGGAGATGGCCGAAAGCGGCATGTTCAATGTCTCGGATGATAACGAGGATGGCAAAATCACCGCAGATGAGGTCGCGCCTTATGCAGATGGCGCATATGGATTCTGGAGCTCGGAACTGACGGGTGAATCCGGATCGCTGAGCATTCCGTGCGCCTACAATTTCCTCAATAACTTTGCTCCTACGGTTGAAAAGAACCGCCCGGTAATGAACGCCATGCCCGTACGTTGCGTGATGGACATCAAATAATTCCGGATTCTGAATAAACAGCCGGCCTGTCTTCTATGGGCAATGCTCATTCGGACAGGTCGGCTCTTTTCCTTGATTGCGGTTCCAAAACCCGGAACGGTGAATTTGCAGCCTATGAGAAGAGACTTTGACGGAACAACACCCCTCAAGAAGAGATGGAAGCGTGAAACAGGGCGTAGGATGGCTGTCATGCTGTGCCTCTTGCTGGTATCGGCCCTTTCCTCCTATGCCCAACCGCCAACCCCGAAAAACAACACGATTACCTATTCGGGTCTGGTACTGGAGAAGGGCTCGAACACCCCTATTCCGGGTGCGACGATCAATCTGCCGCAATACGGCATTTGGGTCGTGACCGACCGCGACGGTCTGTTCGAAATACGGAACGTCCCGACAGGAAAGACACAAATCAAACTGAACTTTATCGGCAAGGTGCCGGTCGAGAAGCAGATCGATGTCAAAGCCGCAGCCTCCCCGGACCGATTCTATATGGAGGAGGAGAACTTCGGACTGGACGAGGTGGTCGTCGTCGCCAAGAGCAACAAGGTGGGCGCCTCGACGGCTTCGTCCATCTCCCGTTCGGCCATCGACCACCTGCAGGCCACGTCGCTCGGCGACGTGATGGAGCTGCTGCCCGGTGCGCTGGCGTCGAACCCCACGTTGACCTCGCCGTCGAAAGCCACGCTGCGGCAGGTACAGGGAGATGCCATGAACAGCCTCGGCACCTCGATCGTCTACAACGGATCGCCGATCTCGAACAACGCCAATCTGCAGATCGGCAATACGGCGACCGAGGGCTCGCTCAATACGGGATTTGCCTCAACGGCCGGGTCGGGTTCGGACATGCGACAGATCGCCGTCGACAATATCGAATCGGTCGATGTGATCCGCGGCATCCCCTCGGTCGAATATGGCGACCTGACCTCCGGCGTCATCATCATCAACCCCAAAGCCGGCAGTTATCCCTGGCAAGCGCGTCTGAAGATCAATCCGACGCTGACCCAGGCCTCCCTCGGAAAGGGTTTTCATCTGAGCGACCGGGGCGGCGACCTGAGTGTCGACGTCGATTATGCCAAGTCACTCAGTGACGAACGCAGGCCCTATCAGGGATTCCAACGGTTCACTTCGAATCTGCTGCATACGATCAACATCACGCGGGAGCTGCGCGCAACGACCGGCCTGGGCTTCTTTTCGGACCTCGACGCCACGAAACTCGACCCCTCCGATGCCCGCTACATGCGTGAACGGCGCTCCGAAAACATGGGGCTCAAATTCAACACGAACGTGGTGTGGGGCCCGAACCGCAAATTTCTGAAATTCATACGATTCAACCTATCGGTCAATTACGAGAACCAGAAAGGGTATACCCAGGAGATCAAAAACAACTTCGGGTATATGATCACTTCGGCCATGCAGGACGGGACGGTGACGTCGAACCGTCCGGAGATCATCTATGATGCCGCCGGAAACGCCATCACGAACAACCACCTGCTCGACCCCTCGGCCATGACCAATATCCTGCCCTACGAATTCCTGACGAAGATGCACACCTACGGGAAACCGCTCAATGTTTTCGGCAAGGTGACGGGCAGTTTTCTGGGCGATATCGGCTCCGTCAGCAACCGGATCGTCGTCGGGGCCGACTGGCGGACCGATGTCAACTTCGGACGGGGCAAGGTGTTCGACCCGCTGATGCCGCCGGCTTCGGGGTTGCGCATGCGCCCGTACACCGACATCCCGGCTCTGAACCAGCTCGGACTCTACGTCGAGGACAACATCAAGGCTTCGATCCTCAAACGCGACCTGAATCTGCAACTCGGACTGCGTTACGATCTGATTCAACCCGGGCGGAGTGAGGGCGGCGCGGTATGGTCGCCGCGAATCAACGCCTCCTACGAGATCGTTCCGAAGATTCTGACCCTCCGCGGCGGGTGGGGAATCACGGCAAAGGCTCCGCCGCTGATGTATCTCTATCCCGACAAGGCCTATTTCGACTTTGTCAATTACGACAACCTGGGGGAGGGGCTCCCGGCAGAACAGCAGCTCAGCCTGATCACGACCAAGGTCTACGATACCTCGAATGCGGATCTGAAGATTGCGACAAACCGCAAGGCCGAGGTGGGATTCGACCTGACATGGGGACAAATGTCGTTCGCCGTGACGGCCTTCCGGGAGAAGCTGACAAACGGATATTCATTCGGTTACGATTTCGACTCGTACCGCGTGTTCGATCTGATCAAATACAAGGGGGAGAATCGCCCGGGGACCTATCCGGCTCTGGAGGTCGATGCCGATGCCTCGAACCGGGTCGTACTCGGCTTTTACCGTCCGCTGAACGATGGCGTGAACGAGACGAAAGGGCTGGAATTCGATCTGGACTTCGGACAATTCAAGGCAATCCGCACCTCGGTGGTCCTCAACGGAGCCTGGATGCAGTCGCGGCTCTACTCCACCAACTATACCTTCTTCCAGAAAAGCCCGGTGAATGGCGTCTATCAGCCGATCGGAGTTTACGGCTCCGGAGACGGAAGCCAGTATGAACGCCTCTCGACCACGTTGCGGATCATCCACAATATTCCGAAGATCAGCTTCGTCGTGTCGCTCTCGATCCAGACGATCTGGAAAGACGAGCAGAAATACCTCGGAACGGAGAACAAGACCCCGATCGGATACCTCTCCGCCGAGGACCTTTCCTATACGGCCGTAGGCCCCGACACCTCGGCGGATATCCTCAACGCCATACAACGGACCATCGTCAGCGAACGAGAAATAACCGACTGGTACGCGCCGCTGTGGCTCTTCAACCTGCGGATCACCAAGGAGATCCGGCAAAAACTCGGCTTCGCGTTCTTCGTCAACAACATGTTCATGCGATGCCCGCTCGAAGAGAGCAAACGCTATCCGGGAACCTATAAGACCCGGAATCCGAGTCAATTCTTCGGCGGAGAGGTATGGGTGAAATTTTAAGTGTCCGCCGCCAAAGCCAGCTGCAATCATTGCCTTAAAAATCTGAGATTACGAGCATGAAAACATATGCACGCATTCTGTTGCTCTTTTTTGTGTCGACAAGCCTTGCCGCTTGTCGGGTGGATGAAGCACCCGGATCGTATTATGTCGATCCGATCGATCTTCACCTGACCTATGCCGATTTCGGGGTGACGCGGCCGTTTACCCATCCGCTCGAATTGACCCTGACCAACAACTCCGAACAGATCGAATATCGCTCAACCTCCGATCAATGGGGAAAGGTACGTCTTGAAAAGCTGCTCCCGGGCGAATATGCCATCAGCGTGACGGGGCGTCTGACGGCCGACGAGGTGGCGGAGATCACCGGAGAACCGGACGCGGCGGAGTGGACCCTGACGGGTTACGTATCCCAGATCAGTCTGAGGCTCGGCGCGACCAACGTCATCGAAGGCCTCGCCCTGACCTCATCGCAATCGGGAACCGTTATTTTCAAGGAGTTATACTACGCCGGATCCCGTACGCCGAGCGATGGGCAGTACCGCAACGACGGTTTCTATTCGATTCACAACAATTCGAAATTCCCGGCACCGCTCGACGACATCTACATCGGTTACATGGAGCACTACGGCGGTTTCAACCAGGCACCGCCTCTGTGGCCCGGCGAGGAGCTCGGGAATTACAGCCACGTGTATGTCAAGGCGTTGTGGAAGATCGTCCGGGAGGGAGAATCCGCCACGCTCGATCCGGGCCAGACGGCGGTCATTGCCGTGATGGCTGCCCCGCACAACAAGGACGCCCAGTACAACCTCGGGTCGCCGGTCGACCTGTCGTCGGCCGACTATGAGGCTTATGTCGAAGATGCCGAGAACCCCTATCCGGACTTCCCGGCCAGGAACATGCAGATGACCTACTGGCCCGACTACAGCTATCTGTGGCGCATCTCCGTCTTCGGAAGGGGCATGGTGCTGATCAAAGCCTCTGCGGAGGAGATCGAAGGGTTTGAGAAGGTCGTCCTCCCTTCGGGTTTTTGGGCCGCGGGAGAGTCCGAAGAGTATTACTACAACCTGAAAGTCCCGAATGACTACGTGATCGATGCCGTCGACCTGATCCAGAACAAAACGACCTCGGTTACAAAACTCTTCCCGCCATCGCTCGATGCCGGATTTGCCACGGTCGAGGGAATATATCTGGGGAAGAGCGTCATACGCAAGGTAGCCAGCCAGGAGGACGGCATAGAGATCTTACAGGATACCAACAATTCGACGGCCGATTTCGAAGTGAACGATACTCCGTTGAGTCGATGATTCCATGTGTGTTTGAAAAAGGAAGACTTATGAACAATATCATGATTCGAATCGGTTTGGTGTTGGCCGGCGGATGGCTGATCGCCGGGGTGGGCATGGCCCAGGCCGCAGGCAGCGCGGAGCGCGAAACAGTCGCTGCGAAGGGAGAGGGTACGGAGCGTGCGGAGCCCGCTTCGGCGAATGGCCCCGGGACTTCGATGGCCGTCGATTCGCTCGGAAACCCTTCGGCCGGGCTCAAGTTGTCGCCGCTCGAGGTCGAATATTTCAAGAGCACGCTTTATCGGCTCGCAACGGATAATGCCTCGGCCCTGGCGCTTGGAGAGCAGATCGCCTATTCGGGCATCAGTCTGGGAATGGGTTATGAGGAGGGATCGTTCCACCGTCCGCAGCAGCCGGCCCGGATTTTCGATTACGGCTTGACGGCCGAAGGGGCCTTGTCACTGGGAAAAATCCAGGCGAGCGGAGGTTTCCGTTTCCTGCAGTCGAAAGAGAAGGATGTGAAATTCAGTTCGATTCTCGATCCGTTCCGCGGAACGCCGTATATCATCGCGGACAGCACCGGAGGAGACTGGACCAAACAGGCTTATGACGTTTGGGCGCAAGGGGTCTCTCCGTTGATCGGCGATGTGGTTTCATTCGGTCTGCGGGCCGGAATCGGGGTTTGTCGAGGTGCGAAAAAGATCGATCCTCGGCCCCAGTCGAACTCCAATCAGATTACGGTAACGCCCTCCGTCACGATGCGCTGGCGGGCACATGCCCTGAGCGGTGACTATACCTACCGCCGCTTCCGCGAGAATACCAACTTGATGCTGTATAATTCGGCCGAAGCCCAGAAACTCTATCTTCTCAAGGGAATGGGGCAATATGTTTTTGACATTTTCAGCGCCAACGAACGGGAGCGCCAGTACGAGGGCGACGGACATACGGCCGGCGTGGAGTACCATTTTACCGGGAAGCGTTTCCGTTTGATGGTGCGAGGCGCCTATGAGAACTATGTCGAGGGGGCCTCGGACATCGAAAACAGCAAACCGCGACAACGGGGGCGTATTTATGAACAGAATTATTCGGCCCGGCTGGTGGCCGAATGGTTCGGCGATCGCATTACGCATACGTTGGAGGCTTCGTATGGCGACGAGGAGCGTTCGGGGCGGGAAATCATCCAGGTTTTCGTGCCCGATGCGGGTGTCAACAGCTGGGTGACGGATTCGGAGGCCCCCCGACGGAGCGTGCAGAGCGACCGATCGGTCGGATTGCGTTACGCCCTGATGGTGATGGAGACCCCGAACCAATATAAATGGAGAGTGGGCATCAACGGTGAGCTCGGGAAATTTGCGGACGAATACGCGGTTCGGGACTCTTACAACCGGTTCAAGCGCGGAGTGACGGATCTTGAACTCGTACGCAATATTGTCGTCCGCCGTTCCTATTATCGCATCGCCCTCAGCGGGAAGCTGAATCGGGTATGGGACACTCGGATGAATTATCTCTCTCGGGAGACTGACGACCCGACGATTGAAGAGGAGCTGGTGCGTCCGGATGTGGCGATGTTGTGGCAGAACTATTATGGAGTCGGCGGCCAATTGACGTGGGGGTATCGTTTCAACCGGGGAGAGAGCGTATATGTGAGTGCCGCGTATGCCTATCGGCACACAACCGAACGATATATCCGCAATGCGGTGGAGCTGCGGGTTGGTTACAGTTTTTGATTGCGTCGAGCCCGCCTGGCCTTCTCCGGTCTGCCAGAGCTCAAGGTTCCCGAACCAAATATCATATGGAGATGTCCATCCGCTGAAAACACGCAACGGGTTGGAGTGGCACAGTCCCTCCGAGATGAACCCGGCGGAGATGTTCGATTGACCGGCCGGGAGATATCCGCCTGCGATATACTCCGCAGAGGCGATATGCTGCCGTTGGATCCGGAGATCTGCCGCATCGGTCAACACGTCCGGCCCCGTCGATCGAAACAAAATATCCTCCGGGAGGTCCCATCTTCACGCAAAAGCACTATCTTTGCAAAAAAATAATCCGCAAAGACATGAACGCTATCACTCGAACCGATTTCACCTTTGAAGGTCAAAAAAGCAAGTACACGGGAAAAGTCCGCGACGTATACGACATCAATGACGAATACCTGGTCATGGTCGCAACGGATCGGATCTCGGCTTTCGATGTCGTCCTCCCCGAGGGTATACCCTACAAGGGACAGGTTCTGAATCAGATTGCCGCGAAATTTCTCGACGCAACGGCCGACATCCTCCCGAACTGGAAACTCGCCGTGCCCGACCCGATGGTCACGGTAGGACACAAGTGCGAACCCTTCAAGGTCGAAATGGTCATCCGCGGATACCTCTCGGGCCACGCCTGGCGCGAGTACAAGGCCGGGAAAAGATCCATCTGCGGCGTGGAGATGCCGGAGGGAATGGTCGAGAACCAGAAATTCCCCGAGCCGATCATCACCCCGACCTCGAAGGCCGCCGAAGGACACGACGAGGACATATCCAAGGAGGAGATCATCGCTTCGGGACTCGTGAGCCGCGAGGAGTACGAGCAGCTCGAAAAATATACCCGGGCAATCTACCGCCGAGGCAGCGAAATCGCCGCCAAAATGGGGTTGATCCTCGTGGATACCAAATATGAATTCGGGAAAAAGGAGGGCGTCATCTATCTCATGGATGAAATCCACACGCCCGACTCGTCGCGCTATTTCTATGCCGAAGGCTATGAGGAGCGACTGGCAAAAGGCGAGCGGCAGAAGCAGCTCTCGAAGGAGTTCGTACGGGAATGGCTCATGGCCAACGGTTTCCAGGGGCAGCAGGGACAGCAGGTTCCCGAAATGACCCCGCAGATCGTGGCAGGCATTACCGACCGCTACATCGAACTGTACGAGAAGATCACCGGCGAGAAATTCGTCAAGGCCCCGGAGATGTCCGATTCCCAGACCATTCTGCAGCGGATCGAAAAGAATGTCTCCGAGTGTCTGAAAAGCCTCAAGTAGAAGACACCCATCCGAATCCTCCTGCTGGGATTCTGCGAAAAAAGCGGCAAATACGATTTGCCGCTTTTTTCGGCTCCCTGCACCACAGCGAGCAGGCTCTTGCAACGGGCAGGCATCGTTGCCAGCACGAAGTTTCCGCCATGGAGATCATCCCGTTTCAGGAAAGAAGACGGAGTTGTTTTTTGGATACACCCGTCCCGACTTCCAAATTCTTTTTTTATCTTTGTTATCGATAAAGCCTGAACTGCCATGAAACGATTCCCGCTATTATTCGTACTTCTTCTTTACACCATATCTTGTTTCGCATGGAGAAGGGGGGGGGAATATTCCAGACAGCATCCGGACACGCTGTTGCTGACTCTCGACCGCACGATTGCCGACCGGGATTCCTATGTCATGCTCAAATTCCGTAAAATCGACGAACTCAAAAGGCAACGGGAAAATTCGAATTCCGACCTCGAGATCTTCCGGATCAATGAACGGATCATCGACAATTACACCTCCTTTCTGAGCGATTCGGCAAGCCGCTACATCCACGAAAATATCCGGATCGCACAAAAATTGAACGACAAGGATATGCTCGTCGACAGCAAGCTCAAACTCGCCCTGAACTACTCCCTCTCGGGCCTCTTCCTCCAGGCCAGCTCCATCTTCGACGAGATCGACTACAACCGTCTCAACACCGGACAGAAGCCCGGATATTGCTGGAACAGAATCCGGTATTACGAGCAGCTGAAAACATACACCAACGAACCGGAATTCTCCAGCCAATACGACGCGGAGATCAACCGGTTGCGAGACTCGCTGATCCGGCTTCTCCCCGACGGTTCCGAGCTCCAGGCCAAGGAAAAAGCCTTCAAACTCCAGGGAGAGGGTCGTCTGAACGAGGCGCTCGGGATCTTCATGGCCCTGCTGGAAAAGGAGACACCCAATACGCACAATTACGCGATGAACGCAATGGGCATCGCCACGCTCTACCGGCAACTCGGGAATCGCACCCTCGAAAACCATTTTCTGAAGATCGCGGCCATCAACGACGTCAAAACCGCCGTCAAGGAGAACGAAGCGCTGCTGAGTCTGGCCACGAATCTCTTTGAACAGGGGGACGTATCCCGGGCCTACAAATACATCCATTCGGCCCTCGAAGATTCGAACTTCTACAACTCCCGCTTCAAAAGCACCGTCATCGCCCGTGTGCAGCCCATCATCGAGAGCAACTACCTGCAGCAGATCAAGCAGCAACAACGCAATCTGCGCATCTACGTCATTCTGTTGAGCGTGCTGGTCGGCATCCTCATCGTCGTCTTCATCATCCTCTGGCGACAAAAGAACGCGATCGCCCGTTCCCGGGAGAGTATCCGCGAAATAAACAATCAGCTCCGCGAGGCTCACATCATCAAAGAGCAATACATCGGCTACTTCATGAACCAGTGCTCGCACTATATCAACAAATTGTATCTGTATCGGAAAGAGGTCAACCACAAGATCAAGAACGGCCAGACCGATCAGCTCTACAAGCCGTCGACCAAGGAGCTGGAAAAGGAGATCGACGAACTGCTGAAGAATTTTGACCAGGCCTTCCTGATCCTCTATCCCAAATTCGTGGAACGCTTCAACACGCTCCTGCTCCCGGAGGCTCAATACAAACTCGAGGACAACAGGTTGAATACCGAATTGCGGATTTTCGCGCTGATGCGGCTCGGAATCACCAACGTGAATCAGATTGCCGACTTCCTGCACTGCTCGCTTCAAACCATCTACAACTACAAGAGCAAAGTCAAGAGCAAGGCACGTCCGGAGATCGTCAATATCGAGGAAGAGGTCAAACGAATGAGACTGGCCATCCCAAATGCCCTACCCTCCAATTTACCGAAGGAGCCCGAGCAAGACAAGCCAACAAACTAATAAACAACCATTTGCAAAAAACATCATCCTACTTTATCGACTACTTTACATTTAACATGCTCGGTAAATCCTTCCGTATTGGGTTATTTTGCATACAGCAATGATTCCGGACGGCACCCCCTCCGGATGACGAGCCCGAAGCAAAATGAACCCGAACCGAAAACCTGAAAACCGACAACCAAGGCATACCGGCTCCTGCCGGAAAGCCGCCATACTTCTGTTTTTACTGCTGCTTGGCGGCAGGAGCGAAGCCCGGCGTCCGGATTTTGTCGACGGCTACCACGGTGGAATCTACGGGCACTATCCCGTCGCCTGGAAAACGGGCTTCATCAATCGGATGCTCGAGAGCCACCCCGAATGGAGCATCTGCCTGGAGATCGAACCCGAAACCTGGGACAGTGTGGCACGCCATACTCCGAAGGATTATGCCCGGTTCCAGGAATTCGCCACATCGCCCCGTGTGGAGTTTACCAATCCGACCTATGCGCAGCCCTATTGTTACAACATCTCGGGCGAGAGTCTCATCCGGCAATTTACCTATGGTATAAAGAAACTCAAGGAGCATTTCCCGCAGGTGGAACTGACGACGTACGCCACGGAAGAGCCCTGTTTCACGAGTTGCCTGCCTCAGATTCTCAAACTCCTCGAATATCGGTACGCTTCGCTCAAGTGCCCGAACACCTGCTGGGGCGGATACACCGCCCCGTATGGCGGTGAAACCGTGAAATGGATCGCTCCCGACGGCAGTTCGATCATCACGTCGCCCCGGTATGCGTGCGAAAAACTGCTCGAAGGCTCCGTCTGGCAGACCACGGCATGGGGCAATCAACCCGAATACCTCGAGGCATGCCGCCAGGCCGGTATCGAACACCCCGTGGGAATGTGCTTCCAGGACGCCGGATGGAAGAACGGCCCCTGGCTCGGCAGCGGTGAGCGGATCCGTGCGAACTCGCGTTATGTCACCTGGCGGAATTACTTCGAATCGAACGACCTCGCCCCGACAGAAACGGAATATCGATTCTCCCAGGAGGATGTACGTCCGGCGCTGATGTGGGGGAGCCAGGTGCTTCAGCGCATCGCACAACAGGTCCGACACGCCGAAAACCGACTCCCGGCCGTTGAGAAAATGGCCGTGATCGCCGCCTGGACCGAAGGTTTCGACCTTCCGCAGGCACCCATGGACGAGGCCTGGCGCAACCTCATGCTGGCCCAGCATCACGACTCCTGGATCGTGCCCTACAACCGCCTGCGCGGCACGGCAACCTGGGCCGAAGAGGTCGCACGCTGGACCGCCACGGCGGATTCACTCTGCCGGGGGCTTCTCGGGCAGATCGAAGAGTGCATGGGAGAAGAGCCCGATCCGACCGCTTCGCGGCTCTCGCTGCGGATCTGCAACACGCTCGGACACGCCCGCAAAGAGACGGTCGACATACCCCTCCCCGCCGCCTGGGAGGATACCGGCGTGGAGGTTCGGGACGCCTCCGGACGTCGTGTGGAGTCATTCTGTGCCGGGCGTCGGCTGTTCCTGACGGCCGAAGTCCCCGCTTTCGGGTTCTCCACCTACGAACTGAAAAGAGGCAACGGCCGGAACCGCAATCATAATCATGCGGAGACGGAGAACGCGTCCGAAGAGGAGAAATACACCCTTGAAAACGAGCGTTACCGCATCGTGGTGGATCCGCTCCGGGGCGGAGTCATCCGCCGTCTGACGGTCAAGGAGCCGACAGGCGAGGTCGAATACGTCGATACCGCCTCCGGATACGGATTCGGAGAGTTGCGCGGACACTTCTACAACCAGGGAGGTTTCCGCTCCTCGACGGAGACCCCGGCACGGGTCAGCAAAGGACGCTGCGGGGAGTTCGAATCGTACCTGCTCATCGAAGGACAGATCGCTTCGCACCCCGTCACCCAACGCATCACGCTCCGCAAGGATGCTCCCGAAATCGACTTCGAGCTGACCATCGACTGGCAACACGACGACGGCATCGGAGAGTTCGACCAGAGGGATGCCTACAGCAACAACCGGCGGGCCTGCTACGACGACCGGTACAAGTTGAATCTCTATTTTCCGGCACGGCTTGCGGATCCGCACCTCGACAAGGATGCCCCCTTCGATGTCTGCCGCAGCCGCCTCGAAGAGACGCACTACAAGAGTTGGGACAGCATCAAGCATCAGATCATCCTGAACTGGGTGGATCTTGCCGAGGAGGGCCGGGAGGGCAAAGGGCTGGCGCTGCTGAGCGACCACACCACGACATACTGCTTCGGACGGAACGAGCCGCTCGCCCTGACCGTACAATATGCCGGACAAGGTCTTTGGGGTTGCCACTACCCCCTGCAGGGGCCGACCCGCATCCGCTGCGCCCTCGTGCCGCATACCGGAAGCTGGGACCGGGCCCGGATCGACCGGATCAGTGCCTGCCACAACGAGCCCCTGCTCTGTTCGCTGCACGCGAAGGCGGAGATGACGTCGTGCTCACTGCTCGATCTGGGCGATTCCGGATATGCGCTCACGGCCGCCTATCCCACCGACAAGGGGGTCATCGTCCGGTTGTTCAATGCCGCAGGCGACGGCCGGACGCAAAGGATCCATTTCGGAAAATGTTTCGACCGCATAGACAAGATCGACCTGAACGGCAATACGACAGCATCCTGCCGCATCACGAAGGAAAGGCAGGGATGTTCCATCGAATGTGCCATGCCCCGATTCGGATTGACAACCCTTCTAATATACGACAAGCAATGAGAAAAATTCTCTGCATAATCGCGATTACGACCGGCATCGCCTGTCAACAAGGCCCGAAAAGCGAAGACCCCGACTTCACCGCCTGGGTCGATCCGTTTATCGGCGCAAGCACCAGCACCGAGGCCGCCGGCGTCTATCACGGTCTGGGCAAGACATTCCCCGGAGCCACCACGCCGTTTGGAATGGTCCAGGTCAGTCCCAACACCATAACCGGAGGCGACAACAGCCCCGGCTACAGCTATGAGCACACGACGATCGAAGGTTTCGCCTTCACACAGATGAGCGGTGTGGGCTGGTTCGGCGAACTGGGGAATCTGCTGACGATGCCCACCACCGGCGCCCGGCTCCACACCCTGGCCGGATGCGAAGACGGATCGATCGCCGGCTGGCGGTCCCGCTACGACAAGCAGTCGGAGCAGGCCCGGCCCGGATGGTACAGCGTCCATCTGACCGATTACGACATCACGGTCGAGAGTTCCGCCACACCGCGTTGCGGCATTCTGCGCTTCACCTTCCCCCAGGCCGACACGGCCCGCATACAGATCGACCTCGCACGCCGCGTAGGCGGAACGGCGGAACGGCAATACGTCCGCGTGGAGGATGACCGCACGATCAGCGGCTGGATCCGCTGCACGCCGCAGACCGGAGGCTGGGGTGACGGCGCCGGCAACGTGTCGTACACGCTCCATTTCTATGCCCGTCTGAGCCGGCCCATGGAACGCTGGGGCTTCTGGAGCGCCGACATTCCCGACTCCTGGAGCCGGAAAAAGGACGATGTCGTCAGCCTTCCCTATCTGGAACGGGTGGCACAGGCCCGGATCATCACCGACGCCCGGGAGATCGAAGGAGCGCACATCGGCTTCTTTACCGAGTTCGGATCCTCGGAAGGCGAACAGGTCGAGCTTTCGGTCGGCATCTCGTTCGTCGATGCCGAGGGGGCCCGACGCAACTATGAGGCCGAGATTGCCGGGCGTTCGTTCGACGCAGTCCGCGAGGCGGCCCGCAAACAATGGAACGATGCATTGGGAAAGATTCGCGTCGAAGGGGGCAGCGACACCCAGAAACGGATCTTCTACACGTCGCTGTACCATACGATGATCGACCCGCGGATCTGCACCGACGTCGACGGCCGTTACATGGGCGGCGACGGGCAGATCCACCCGACCGACGGAGCCTTCACGAAACGGACCCTGTTCAGCGGCTGGGACGTATTCCGCAGTCAGATGCCGCTCCAGACGATCATCAATCCCGAGGTTGTCAACGACCTGCTCTGCTCGCTGACAACGCTCGCCCGCGAGAGCGGCCGGCACTACTTCGAACGGTGGGAGCTCATGAATGCATATACGGGCTGCATGCTCGGGAATCCGGCCCTCTCGGTCCTTGCCGACGCCTATGCCAAAGGGATCCGCAACTACGACGTGGAGGAGGCCTACCAATATGCCTGCAACACCTCGAAACGCTTCGGCAACGATTCGCTCGGGTACACCCCCTCGGACTACTGCATTTCGCATACCCTCGAATATGCCTATACCGACTGGTGCATCGCCCGCCTGGCCGAACAGTTGGGCAAGTCGGAGGATGCCGCACGCTATCTGCGCAAGTCCGAAGCCTGGCGCAACATCTTCGATCCGCAGAAGGGGTGGTTCCGGCCGCGCCGTGCCGACGGCTCCTGGGCCGAATGGCCCGAAAATGCCCGGACCAAAGAGTGGTACGGCTGCATCGAATCGACCCCCTATCAACAAGGCTGGTTCGTCCCGCACGACGTGGAGGGAATGACCGAGGTCATGGGAGGGCGTCAGGCCGTCATCGCCGATCTGGAAAACCTGTTCGAGTCCACCCCCGACGATTTCCGGTGGAACTGCTATTACAACCACGCGAACGAACCCGTACATCTGGTGCCGTTCCTCTTCAACCGACTGGGGTCGCCCTGGCTCACCCAATACTGGACACGCCAGATCTGCGACCGGGCCTACAACGACTCCGTCGAAGGGATCGTCGGCAACGAAGATGCCGGACAGATGTCCGCCTGGTATGTTCTCGCCGCAGCGGGGATTCACCCGGGATGCCCCGGGGAGCCCGAGATGGAGATAACCAGCCCGGTATTCTCGCGCATCGAGTTCAAACTCGACCCCCGTTATGCTTCGGGCCGGAGCTTCACGATCGTCGCTCGCGACAATTCACCCGAGAACCGCTACATCCAGCAGGCCCGGCTCAACGGAAAGCCCTACAACCGGAGCCGCATCGATTTCGGACAGATCGCCCAGGGCGGCATGCTTGAGCTGCAAATGGGGCCGGCACCCTGCAAAACCTGGGGCGTCGAGTCGGAATCCCCCGTAACGAACGACAAACCCTGAAACGACACGATACCACGAAAATGACACAAGAACAAGTATGTAACCTCCTAAAACAAAACATTATGAAAGATTTTTACCACAAAAGCCGACATCTGTTCCGCCTCGTCTGCCTGATAGCGGGGCTCGGACTGTTTGCCTGCGGCGGAAACGAGAAGAACGAGGGCGCGGCCTATCGGCCCGATCAGCCCATCGAGCTCGAATCGTTCTACCCGAAAAGCGGTCCCATTGCCACCCAGGTAATCATCAAAGGCAAGAATTTCGGCACTCAGGCCGACCAGATCAACGTCTACTTCAACGAAAAGAAGGCCTCCGTGATCTCCTCCACCGGAGAGCGGATGCTTGTCCTCGCCCCCAAGCTGCCCGGCGAAGAGTGTGTCATTTCGGTCTCGATCGGTGACAACAAGGCCCAGTTCGAGGAGACGTTCGACTACATCGTTCAGACCACGGTTTCGACACTGGTCGGCGGCACGCAGGGTGCCAGCATGCCCCAGGGCACCCAGTCGCTGAGTTCCACACAGTTTGCCGACATCTCCGAAACCGGTCTGGCCATCGACGGCGACGACAACATCTTTGCCGTATTCAAGAACATGGAAGACGGTCAGTACCGTGTCTACATGATGAACGAGGAGGCCGGCAACATCAAGTCGATCGCCGATTTCGACGTCCTCGTCACCTCGATCCTCATCAGCTACGACTACATCTCCGGGAATGTCTATTGGGCACACGCCAATGTCGGATACAACGAATACGGTTATTTCGACAGCCGTTCGGACTTTGTCCAGGTATCGGAATCGGACGTCACCTACGACAAACCGCTCGGTTATACGGACGGCATGACCTCCTGGGGCGGACGCCAAAGCTTCGTCATGAACCCCGAAGACGGCAAGTTCTACTTCTATACCAACGAAGGGACCCACGCCCGCTTCGATCCCGCAACCGGGAAGGGCGAAAACCTCACAAGCAACATCTTCAAGGATGCCGCCGGCGATGTCCGCGGACTGGTCTTCGATCCGAGGGACCGCAACATCTGCTATTTCGCCGTCAAGGGACAGCACTGCATCTACAAGCATGACCGTACGGCAGGCACCTGCACGCTGTGGGCCGGGCGCAAGAACACCGCCGGATACCTCGACGGAGCGCTCGACGAGGCACAGTTCAACGAACCCTGCCAAATGTGCGCCGACGACGAGTTCATCTACGTGGCCGACAGCAAGAACCACTGCATCCGCAAAATCACCCTCGCAACGGGATACGTCTCCACCCTTGCCGGAACGGCCAAAACCCCGGGATATGCAAACGGTCCGGCCGAAAACTCCACCTTCAACACCCCGATCGGCATTGCCATCAACTCGGAAGGCATCCTCTTCGTCAACGACAGTCAGAACTATGCCATCCGACGCATAGCCACCGAATAAGCCCATTCTTTCACCCAAACAATCGAACACATGAACCGATTCCTATTGATATGCGTTCTGCTGCTGACGCTCTCGGGGCTGGCGAACGCACAAACGAAATCCGAGACAATCAATCTGCACGGAACGGTTGTCGACCCGAACAACGCACCCGTCGTCGGAGCCACGGTCTACATCAAGGACCAGCCCGGTGTGGGAACCCTGACCAATTCGGAGGGTAAATTCACGATTCCCATCGATCGTTACAAGACGCTGGTCGTCTCGTTCGTGGGATACGAGACCTACGAGCACATCATCACCACGGAGACCGAGCTCAAGGTCACGCTGCAGGCCGGAAACGAGCTCGAAGAGGTCGTGGTCGTGGGTCTGGGCACCCAGCGCAAGGTCAGCGTAACGGGAGCCGTGGCCGTCGTCGACACGAAAGCCATCGAGATGCCCGCCACGAACATCGTCAATACGCTCGGCGGTCGTGTCCCGGGTGTCATCTCGATCCAGTCCAGCGGCGAGCCCGGACGCAACATCTCCGAATTCTGGGTCCGCGGTATCGGAACCTTCGGTGCAAACAGCAGCGCCCTGGTGCTCATCGACGGTCTCGAGGGCGACCTGAGCCAGATCGACCCCGCCGACGTCGAAAGTTTCTCCGTGCTGAAGGATGCCGCCGCAACGGCCGTCTACGGAAGCCGGGGTGCAAACGGCGTCGTGCTCGTCACCACCAAACGCGGACAGGAGCAGAAACTCAACATCACCTTCCGTTCGAACTATACCATCTCCGAGCTGCGGCGTCTGCCCGACTACCTGCAGGCCGAACAATATGCCGAGCTGGCCAACGAAGCGGCCGTCGCCTCGGGCATGAGCCCCATCTACAACGACACCCAGATGGAGATCATCCGTTACGGACTGGATCCCGACCTCTACCCCGACGTCGACTGGCAGGATGCCATCCTCAACCCCATCTCGTTCCAGCACACCCAGTACATCAGCGCACAGGGCGGCGGAAGTATCGCCCGCTATTTCGCCAGTCTGGGCATGTCGCAGGAGTCCTCGGCCTACAAGAGCCTCAAGGACAGCAAATACAGCAAGGGAGTCGGATACGACACCTACAACTACCGTATCAACATCGACATCAACCTGACGAAAACCACGCAGCTCTATCTCGGAGCTTCGGGATTCATGTCCGTGAACAAACGTCCCAGTATGGGTAAGGCCTACAGCCGTCTGGATACGTCGCTGACCGACTGGATCTGGGACTCGCAGGCCAAAACCACGCCGCTGATGTACCCGCTGCGCTATTCGAGCGGCGAACTCCCCTCGTCGGGAACCGACAGCGACATCCCCCCGCACGTGCTGCTCAACTACACGGGCAACACCACCGAAAACAAGAGCCGCAACCTCATAAACATCGGTCTGACCCAGGATCTGTCGATGATTACCGAAGGTCTGAGCATCAAGGCCACGGGCTCCTGGGACGCCCAGAGCCTCTTCGGCGAAAGCCGCTACTCGATGCCCAGCCTCTACTACGCCCGCGAGCGCAACAACAACGGTGAACTCATCCTCTCGGAACAGGTGACGGCCTCCTCCGTACAGTACAACTCCGAAGCCTGGACCTGGCGCAAACTCTACTTCGACGGACAGGTCAATTACGACCGCGCCTTCGGGAACCACCGGGTCGGCGGTCTGCTCTTCTACTACCTCGAAAGCACGATCGAATCGGGCGCCATGGACAGCATGAACGCCATCGCCAAACGCTATCAGAGCCTCTCAGGACGCTTCACCTACGGATTCAAGGATACCTATTTCCTCGATCTGAACTTCGGTCTCAACGGTTCGGAGAACTTCAAGGCGGGACAACAGTACGGTTTCTTCCCGGCAATTGCCGCCGGATGGGTTCCCACACAGTACAACTTCATGAAGAACCTCGACTGGCTGAATTTCATGAAGCTGAGAATATCCTACGGTCTGGTGGGCAACGACCGCATCAGCTCGCTGCGCTTCCCCTATCTGACGATCATCAAGGAGGACAACAGCACAACGACCTGGTGGGGCGGTACGGGTATTCTGACCGAGGACCGCGTCGGTGCCGACAACCTCATGTGGGAAAAGGCCAAGAAATTCGATGTCGGTATGGACCTGCACCTCTTCAACGACCGCTTCACCATGACCATCGACTACTTCCACGACCGTCGTGAAGGAATCTTCCAGCAGCGGGCTCAGATTCCCGACTACGTGGGCGTCATCACCATGCCCTACGGAAACGTCGGAAGCATGACCAGCTGGGGCGGTGACGGTAACTTCGAGTATTTCCAGCAGATGGGCAAGGATGCCCACCTCACGCTGCGCGGTAACTTCACCCTGTCGAAGAACAAGATCAACAACTGGGAAGAGGCCGATCAGCTCTACCCCTATCTGAGCAAAAACGGATATGCGAACAACGTACAGCGCGGATTCATCGCCCTGGGGCTGTTCAAGGACCAGCAGGATGTGGATCTGAGCCCCGCCCAGTTCGGAACCGTACGTCCCGGAGACATCAAGTACAAGGACGTAAACGGCGACGGCGTGATCACCGACGACGACCAGGTGCCTCTGTTCGCCTATGCCGGAGTTCCGCAGTTCATGTACGGATTCGGCGCCGAGGTGCGCTACAAGAACTGGACGCTCAACGTCATGTTCAAGGGTACGGGAAACAACTACTTCCTCTACGGCGGCCAGTACGGCGAGTATTTCGACGGATACATGCCCTTCAACCAGGGATACAAGGGAAACGTGCTCTCGATCGTCTACGACCAGGCAAACCGCTGGACCTCGGCCGAATACTCCGGCAACAAGGCCACCGAGAACCCCAATGCCCGGTTCCCGCGGCTCTACTACGGCAACAACACCAACAACACGAAGCCTTCGACCTTCTGGAAAGGGAACGCCCGCTATCTGCGGCTGCAGGAGCTGAGCCTGAACTACAACCTGAAAACCCCCGGACTGCGCAAGGCTCTCGGGCTGCAATCCATCGACTTCCAGGTTATGTGCGAGAACCTCGCCGTGTGGGATTGCGTGGATATCTTCGACCCCGAACAGGCCATGTACTCCGGACACTCGTATCCCATTCCGCGTCGCTGGTCGTTCCAGATCTACCTCAACTTCTAAGCCGGAAAAACTTTAAGAGCATACAACATGAAAAAAGCATTCATCATATCCATCCTTCTGTCGAGCAGTCTTTTCGCCTCCTGCGAATTCCTGAACGTGGATGACTATTTCGAGGACACCTTCTCGGAAGACAAGATCTTCGACAGCCAATACAACATCGAGCGTTATTTCAACGGAGCCGTGGCACGGCTGCCCAAGGAGGGACGCATCTACTACTGGTGCAGTGTTCCCGGAGCCACGGGATCCGACGAGGCCGTGAGCTGCGGAACCTTCTACAACGGATTTCTCGACGTCTCCTTCCCTGGGACGGAACTCACCACGGACAAAATCAGCTACACGAACATGTCCGGATGGGACTGGACCTTCAACGTGTGGCCCGAATGCTACAAGATCATCCGCAAGGTGAACACCATCCTGCCGCATATCGACGAGGTTCCCGACATGAACGCCTTCGACAAGATCTCGCTCCGTGCCCAGGCCCGCTTCCTGAGGGCCTACGCCTACTACTGGATCCTCCAGAACCAGGGCCCGGCCATTCTGCTCGGAGACCAGATCCTCGACACGAACGAAACCCCCGACTATTATCAGGCCGACCGCAATACGTATGACGAGTGCGTGGATTACATCTGCTCGGAGCTCGAAGCGGCCGCCGAGGGTCTCGAAACCGAACAGCCCGTCGACCTCTTCGGACGTCCGACCAAAGGGGCTGCACTGGCGCTGGTCGCCCGGCTGCGGCTGCAGGCGGCAAGCCCGCTGTTCAACGGCGGAAGCGTCGCAAAACGCTACTTCGGGAACTTCAAGCGCAAATCCGACGGCGTATACTACATCTCCCAGGAGTACGACGAGCGGAAATGGGCCCTGGCCGCTGCCGCCGCAAAGCGCGTCATCGACATGAATATCTATGAGCTGCACACCGTGCCGGCCGACGAATACACCATGCCGCTGCCCGCCAACGTTCCTTCGGCGGAGTTCCCCGCAGGAGCCGGCGGCATCGACCCCTTCCGCTCCTACTCGGAGATGTTCACCGGAGAGACGACCAACGTCCTCAACAAGGAGCTCATCTGGGGTACGACCGAGAACCTCACCGACCAGATGGATGTCATCTTCCCCATCGGACTGGGCGGCACGAACGCCATCAGCATTCCGCAGCGCATCATCGATGCCTATCGCATGGCCGACGGCCGGGACATCGACAACGCCAGCGCCGAATATCCGTACGAGAACCGTCCCTACGACCGCACCTGCGTCACGACGGCCGACAAGCAGATCTCGAAGGATTACGTCCTCAAGGGCGGAACCTACAAGGCCTATGACAACCGGGAGCCGCGCTTCTATGCCAGCATCGGCTTCTCGGGAGCCTACTGGACCATGGAGTCCACGACGCAGCAGGACATGAAGCACAAGGTCGTGAAGTATCACAACGGCGCCGAGAACGGCAAGACGGCAACCCAGATGTACGGCGTATACAACCTCACGGGATACACCTGCCGCAAGTATGTCCACCCCCGAGATGCACGTGCCGGATCGGGCAATCCCCGGATGATCACCAAGACCTTCCCGATTATCCGCTACGCCGAGATTCTGCTCTCGTATGCCGAGGCGCTCAACAACCTTACGACAACGCATGAGGTCAACGGCGAGAGCTTCTCGCGGGATGTCAACGCCATGGCCGAGGCCTTCAACCAGGTCCGCTACCGCGCCGGACTGCCGGGAGCCGAACAGAGCGAACTCGCCTCGGCCGACGCGTTCAACGAGCTCATCCAGCGGGAGCGCATGGTCGAATTCCTCCACGAGAACCGCCGTTACTACGACATCTGCCGCTGGGGGATCTTCGAGGAGCTCGAGCGCGAGCCGCTGACGGGCCTCAACGTCGATGCCGACGAGTGGGAGGGCTTCTATGCTCCGACCCTCATCTCCCACCAGAGCATCCGCGAACGCAAGTTCAACTCCAAGTACATGTTCATGCCCCTGCATCGCGACGAACTGCGCAAAGTACCCTCCTTAGACCAGAATCCCGGTTGGGAAAAATAATCAAAAACAGACCCAGAACATGAAAACGTTTAGCAAAATAACAGGATTCGCAACGCTGTCTCTGCTGGCCGCGATGTCGCTGAGTTCCTGCGAACTTGAATACTACAAGGAAGAGTTGTACCGGAAAGAGATTTTCCTGGTCAGCGGAGAAAACAACATTGCCGGGCAGGAGTTCGAATACGGAGGTGACGAAGGGATTCTGGCCGTCTATGCAAGCGGCACGACGGCCGTTGACGAGGATGTCACCGTGGACCTCGCTCTCGACTACGAGGCGATCGGCGAATACAACCAGCGCAATTTCGACACGCAGTTCGACGAATATGCCATGGAGCTCCCGGCCGAAAACTACTCGATCGACCCCATGAGTGTCCAGATCAAGGCCGGGGAGTGCGAGGCCTTCTGCCCGATCCACGTCGACATCGACAACCTGCTTCCCGACGAGACCTACTTCATCCCGCTGCGGATCGCATCGGTTTCGAACTACATGGCCTCACAGACCAAGAACTACATCCTGTTCGAGATCTTCCGCAAAAACGACTATGCCACCACCAAGGAGGATACCTACTACACGATGACGGGAACCAGTCAGGACGGATGGGTCATCGACAACATCTTCGGTTCGGACGTCAAACGTCAGGCCATCAACTCCTCGAAACAGGTGCTGCCGCTGGACAAGAACTCGATCCGCATGCTCCCGGCCGCCAAGGTCCTGGATGACAAGAACGAAATCCGCACCGCCAGCATCCGCGTCACGGTGCATCCCGATACGTGGGTCAACGTACCGGTCTATTCGGAAGGGGTTCTGACCGGCGAGGTGGAGGTCATGCAGAAGGTGACGCTCGCCCCCTATCTCGACAGCATCGATGCCCTGTCGGTGATCCCGTCGCCCGACGAGGTATGCTCGTACGATCCCGAAACCGAGACTTTCTACCTCTACTATTGCTACAAGTTATCCACCGAAACCGTCTGGCATGAGGTGCGTGAAACGATGACCCGCGCAGAGTATTAATTCTTTCATACGATCCGACACATGAAAACAAATATCATAGCAGTCATGGGCATCTTTGCCCTTTGCACCGGGAATCTCGCGGCCTGCAACGATTTCGAAAATCCCGGCGTTGCCTACGAAGAGCCGCAGGACAATCCCGAAGTTCCGAATCCGCCCCAGATCAACCCGTCGTGGAATCTTGTGCTCATGGCCAACGAAGGGCAGCAGAACGAGCATGTCTTCGCCTACAAGGACAAGAAATACGATGCGCTGTTCACCCGCACGCTGGGTTGGAACGGCGGTGACGGAGTGCTGACCACCGGATTGCCGGACGGAAACGTATTTTGGAGTTTCAACGACAGTTTCTACGGCGTCGTCGAAGGTGAGACCCGAACCCGGTTGAGCTGCAGCTTCCCGCGCAACAACCTGATGATCCAGACTGGAGAAGATGATGACAGCGACCTGGTATGGCTTGCCGATTACGTACAGACGGACGATCCCGACGCCGAGCGTTATTACCATGCCCGCACCCACATCCGCCACCCGCAGGCCACCCTTTCCGAAGCAGATATCGAACGCGGAGAGATTGACCAGGATTATGTCTATTGGGCCGGTGATGCCACCGTTTACGAGGATCCGGAGCGCGGCAAGGTGCTCCAGATGCTCTGGACCGGAGTCAATCTGACGGGCGGCGACAATTCGATGGTCAACTTCGACAGCTGCCTGCGGGAATACAGCCTGGAAGGCACGCCCGGAGACGGACAATACATGTCCGTACTGACAACCGACTATGATTTCGGGGACAACGGATATGCCTACGGTTCCACGATGTTCGAGGACAAGGACGGACACGTCTATCTCTACACGACGCGTCAGGAAGGGCTGATCTCCCGCGTGCTGGTCGCCCGCACCGAAACCCTCGACCTGCGGAGCCAATGGTCCTATTACGTCCGGGACGTCAACGGCGAATACCACTGGCAGACCGAGCTCCCGACCGACGAGGAGATGCAGCGTTCCCACATCAGCAGCTACTCGGGCTCCATGCCGTGGATCTTCGAAAAGGACGGAACCTATTACATGGTCATGGAGAGCTTCCCCTTCGGCCGCGGCATCTACATCTATCGCAGCGAAAAGCCCTACGGACCGTTCGAAGATGAGAAGCTGCTCTTCTCGCTGCCCGAGACCCTCGACAAGATCGGAAATCCCTATCACCAGCGCTGGTACATGGTCAACCTGCACCCGGCACTCTCCCGGGAGGGCGAGCTTGTCTTCTCGACCAACAGCGACCCGAACAACTTCTGGGACAACTTCAACCGCGAAGGAAGCGCCGACTTCTACCGTCCCTACTTCTTCCGCGTGTACAACTGGGAGGCGGTCTACGACGATACTGAAGAGTAGAAAAACGGCTCCGGCCATTTACAGGCCGGGGCCGATCTCCCGAACCGTTCGCCACTCAAGACCTGCAACTGCTTTCCGATGAAAAAACTGAGTCTGCTTACCTTGTTTCTCTGTGCGACGCTGACCCTTACGGCCCGGCAACGCATCTCGCTCGACAGCCACAGCGGGAATATCGTCTGGGAGGTTCGTCCGCTCGACGACGCGAATCCGCTGCCTGCGATCGAAGCGCAGGTTCCGGGATGCGTCTTCGCATCGTATGTCGCCGCGGGCATCGAGGAAAACCCGGAATTCGGAGACAACGTCTACCGGGTTGACAAAAGCCGCTATGACGGCGACTTTCTCTACACCGGCCGATTCCGCACACCGCACATCGATCCGGGGAAACGGCTGTGGCTCCATTTCGAGGGCGTGAACCGCAAAGCGGTGATCCGCCTCAACGGAGAGATGCTCGGCACCCTCGACGGATTCATGCAACGAGGCTGCTACGACATCACGAAACAGCTCCGTCCCGACGCCGAGAATGTATTGACCGTCGAGGTCGAATGGGTCGGTTTTCCCGTTCCCAACTTCCGGAGCCCCACCTACATCTCAAGTGCCGGATGGGACTGGATGCCCTATGCCCCGGGGTTGCTGAGCGGAATCACCGACGACGTCTACCTCACCACCTCGGGGGAGGTTCGAATCCTCGATCCGTGGATCCGGACCCGGGTTCCCGACCGCCGCCATGCGACCGTCGAGATCCGTGCCGAGCTCGAAAATCTCGGAACAACCCCCTGTTCGGGAATCCTCCGCGGGACGATCGAACCCGGGAAGATCGCCTTCTCCCGGGAGATCCGCCTCGAGCCCCGGGAGCGGAAAAGCATCCGTCTGACCCACGACGAGATCAAGGCGCTGGCCATGGAAGATCCGCAGTTGTGGTGGCCCAACGGGCTGGGAGATCCCGTACTCCACACCTGCCGCCTCGATTTCGAAAGCGATGGGGAGATCTCCGACACGCGGGAGATCCGCTTCGGAATCCGTCAATACGACTACGAGACGCGCGACGGGATTTTCCGCATCAAAATCAACGGCGAACCCGTCTATGTCAAGGGCGGGAACTGGGGTATGAGCGAATGGCTGCTCCGGTGCCGCGGTGCGGAATACGACACGCGGGTGGCCCTGCACCGGCACATGAACTACAACATGATCCGCAACTGGATCGGGTCCGTCACCGACGAGGAGTTCTACGACGCCTGCGACAAATACGGAATCATGGTCTGGGACGATTTCTGGCTGAACTCGCATCCCAACCTTCCCCATGACCTGCAGGCCTTCCAGGAGAATGCCATCGAAAAGATCAAGCGACTGCGCAACCATGCCTGCATCGCCGTATGGTGCGGCGACAACGAGGGCGTGCCGCAAAAGCCGCTGGACGACTGGTTGCGCGGAGACGTGGCCTATTACGATGCCGGAGACCGGCACTACCAGTCCATCTCCAATGCGCAGGGGCTCTCGGGCAGCGGACCCTGGGCCAACTTCCATCCCGCCTGGTACTTCACCCCGCATCCGATGCCCTACGGCTACCGGGGAGAACCCGCCTGGGGCTTCCGCACCGAAATCGGAACCGCCGTATTCACCACCTTCGAAAGTTTCCGCCGCTTTATGCCCGAGGAGTGCTGGTGGCCGCGCAACGAGATGTGGGACAAGCACTTCTTCGGAAAACAGGCCGCCAATGCCGCCCCGGACAAATATTTCGAAACGGTGGAGCGGAACTACGGACCCTGCAACGGCATCGAGGAGTTCTGCCGCAAGGCCCAGCTGCTCAACCTGGAGGTCAACAAGGCCATGTACGAAGGCTGGCAGCACCATCTTTGGGACGATGCCACGGGAATCATGACCTGGATGAGCCAGTCGGCCTATCCCTCGCTGGTATGGCAAACCTACGACTACTATTTCGATCCGACGGGAGCCTATTGGGGCGTGCGCAAGGCCTGTGAGCATGTGCACATCCAGTGGAGCCCGGCCGACAACTCGGTGAAGGCCGTCAACACCACGCGCGAGGCGCTCGACGAGATAACCGCCACGGCCCGGGTCTACGATCTCAACGGACGGTTGCTGCCGCAATATTCGCAGCGTCTGCGCACCCGTATCCCCGCCAACGGAACCCGGGATCTCTTCGATCTGGATTTCGCCGCCGGCAACATCGCCCGGAACCGGCCGGTGACAGTCTCCTCCGTCTCGGCGGATGCCGGCATGCCGGAGGCGATCACGGACGGCAACGATATGAGCCGCTGGTCGAGCGAGTACTCCGACGACCAATGGATCCGGATCGATCTGGAGGAGCCCCGCCGCTTCTCGGAGATCGTACTCAAATGGGAGGAGGCCCATGCGGCATCCTACACCATCGAGGTTTCGGAGGATGCCGCCACGTGGCGCAACGTGTACGAGGCGTACCAGTCGGAGGGCGGCGTCGAGCGGATCAAGCTGCAGCCGCTGACGGCCCGTTACATCCGGGTGGTCGGCACGAAACGGGCCACTCCGTGGGGATACTCCCTCTACGAAGTGGAGGTCTACGACCGCTCCGGAAACGAACCGGCGCTGACCCCCATGCATTTCATCCGCCTCGAGCTCTCGGACCGCAACGGCAAAACCCTCTCCGACAACTTCTACTGGCGTTCGACGGACAAGGCCGACTACACGGCACTCAACACGCTCGCCCCGGCCAAACTCCGCGTCCGCACGCAGCTTCGCACGCAGGGCTCCCGGAAGACGATCCGGGCCGAGATCCGCAATGTCGGACATTCGGTGGCCTTTGCCATCCATCTGCAACCCTATCGGCTCAGCGACACCGAGCGCATCCTTCCCTTCACGGCCGACGACAACTACTTCACCCTGTTCCAGGGCGAAAGCCGGGTGATCGAGATCGAATTCGACGGCAGCCTGCTGCCCGACGACCGTTACGAACTCCGGGCCGAAGCCTACAACAGCCCAAGACCTTGAACAGAATACCTATCAAAACACACGCAACCATGAAAAAAATACTTCTCTGTGCCATTCTGATGTGCGGACTGCACGCCGGAATCCGTGCCCAACAGATCACCCCGTTCCGGGAGGGGGAACGTGCCGTATTCCTCGGCAACAGCATCACCGACGGGGGACACTATCACTCCTATGTCTGGCTCTACTACATGACCCGCTTCCCGTACATGCATCTGGAGGTCTTCAACGCCGGAATCGGCGGCGATACGGCGGCCGACATGTACAAACGTCTGGACGACGATGTCTTCAACCGGCAGCCGACAACGCTTCTCGTCACCTTCGGCATGAACGATACCGGCTATTTCGAATACAACGGCCCCGATGCCGCGGCTTTCGGCGAAAAGAAGTACCGGGAATGCCTGGAAAACTACCGCAAGATCGAGGCGCGGCTCAAGACGCTCAAGGATGTGCATATCGTCCTGATCGGCAGCTCTCCCTACGACGAAACGGCCGAAATCAAGGACAACACTCCCTTCAAGAACAAAAATGCCGTCATGAAACGCGTCGTGGAGTTCCAGCGGGAATCGGCCCGGGAGAACGGCTGGGAGTTCCTCGACTTCAACGACCCGATGGTAGAGATCACGCTGCGTGAACAGGCCGCCGATCCGGGCTTCACATTGAGCGGCGGTGACCGCATACACCCCGAGAACGACGGACACATGGTCATGGCCTACCTCATCCTCAAGGCCCAGGGCTTTGCCGGCAAGGAGGTGGCCGCCATGGAGATTGACGCCGCCAAAGGCTCCGTCCTCGAGGCCAGAAACTGCACCATCGAGAACCTGCAGCGCAATCGCCGCGAGCTGAGCTTCGACTACCTGGCCGAGGCGCTGCCCTATCCGCTCGACACGCTGCCCCGGGGATGGGGCGCCAAACGCCCGCAAGCCAATGCCGCACGGCTGGTTCCCTTCGTCGAGGAGATGAACCGCGAGATGCTCTGCGTCAAGGGGCTGAAAGGCGACTATGCCCTTTACATCGATGAGGAGAAAATCGGGGAGTGGTCCGCCCGGGAACTTGCCGAAGGGATCAATCTGGCGACAATGGACAACACGCCGCAGTATCAACAGGCGCTCCAGGTGATGTTCCTCAACGAATACCGCTGGGAGATCGAACGGCAGTTCCGGGATTTCGCCTGGATGGAGTTCGGATTCCTCCAGCCGCGGGGGCTGCTCTATGCCGACAACCGGAAGGCGGTCGAGGCCATCGATGCCGAAAAAGAGAAGGATGGCTGGGTCATGGGACACCGCGGCAACTATTCGCAGCTGATGCACGAAGCGGTCCGGAACGCCCGGATCGGGGAGATGAAACACCTCATAGAGGAGATCTACAAGATCAACAAACCGCAGGTTCATCGTATCTCCCTGCGCCAACTCTAATTCCGCATCATGAAAAGGAGGATTTCGCTGCTCATCGCACTTCTTCTCGGGGGCATGCTGCCGCTTGACGCCCGGGAGGTCGGCGTCGTGCACCTTACGTGCGAAGGACGTGAGAATCCGCTGGCCATCGACACCCGATCGCCCCGCTTCGGATGGCAGCTGCGCTCCCCGGTCCGAAATGACCGGCAGCACAGCTACCGGATCCGAATCGCCTCCGACAGTCTGCGCTTGGCAAACGGCGAAGCCGACGTCTGGGACTCCGGCAAACGGCTCTCGGATCGCTCGGTCATGATCCCCTACGAAGGGGCTCCGCTGACCGACGGGGCGCAATACTGGTGGCAGGTGGAGCTCTGCAGCGAATCTTCCCGTCGATCCATTTTATCGCCAATCGCCCGTTTCGGAGTCGGGTTGACCGATCCGGCAAGCATCACGGGGCGCTTCATCGGACGTTCCGGGGCCGGCGCCACAGCCTCCCTTTTACGAAAGCGGTTCCGGGTGGAGCGATCCGAGAGACAGGCGCTGCTGCATGTCAACTCGCTGGGTTATCACGAAGTCTGGCTGAACGGCCGCAAGGTCGGAGACGCCTGTCTGGCCCCGGCCATCTCGCAGCTCGACAAACGTTCGCTCTGGGTCACATACGACGTCGCGGGCCTGCTGCACGAGGGGATGAACGATCTGGTAATCTGGCTCGGACAGGGTTGGTACAAACGCAATACCTTCGGACGCTGGCAACCCGACGAGCCCTACACCGAACCGCTCGTCCGGGCCCAGCTCGATGCCGGTTCGGGTGAAACCCGGCACAACATCTGCCACACGGATTCGACCTGGCGTTCGGCGCTCAGCGGATACCGTGACACCGGATCCTGGAACGCACTCGATTTCGGTGGTGAAGAGGTCGATGCCCGGAAGAATCCCCGATCGATGGACACCGCCGATCTGGATGCGCTCGACTGGGGTGCGGTGCTCGTCGCGGAGAAACCCGGACTCAAGGCAACCCCCCAAAGCGTGGAAAACGACCGCATCCAGGAGCGGCTGAAACCACGCACGATCCGACGGATCGGTGCGGATGCCTGGCAGCTGGATTTCGGAAAGGTCATCACCGGATGGCTTGAGATGGTCTTCGATTCGCAGCCGGCCGGTTCGCGCGTGGTCTTCGAATACAGCGACGAAGTGGATGACAAAGGGGTTCCGCTCGACCAGAAACAGCGCGATCTCTACATCGCCTGCGGAAGGCGCGGCGAACGCTTCATCAACAAATTCAACCACCATGCCTTCCGGCATGTCATCGTACGCGGGCTCTCCGGAGAGCCTTCGCCGGAGCAGGTGCAGGCCCTCGCCATACGGACCGATTATCGGGACGAGTCGACGTTCGTCTGCTCGGACAGCGACCTGAACGCCATTCACGACATGATCAGGCACACGCTGTCGTGTCTGGCCTACAACGGCTACATGGTCGACTGCCCCCACCTCGAACGCTCGGGATACGGCGGCGACGGCAACTCCTCGACCGAGACATTGCAGACCATGTACGGAGTCGCCCCGCTCTATCGAAACTGGATGCAGGCCTGGAGCGATGCCATGCGGCCGGGCGGCAGTCTTCCGCACGTGGCGCCCAATGCCGGAGCCGGAGGCGGAGGTCCCTACTGGTGTGGATTCATCGTCATGGCGCCCTGGCAGACCTGGCTCAACTACGGCGACCGCACGCTGATCGACCGGCACTACCCGGCCATGAAGGAGTGGATATCCTACGCCGAGCGATACGTCAAGGAGGGGCTGCTGCAACGTTGGCCCGACACACCCTATCGGGACTGGTATCTGGGGGACTGGCTCGCGCCGTGGGGCGTGGATACGGGAAACGAAGCCTCCGTCACGCTGGTCAACAACTGCTTCCTGAGCGACTGCTACGACAAGATGGCCCGCATGGCGCGTCTTTGCGGTCACGAGACCGACGCCAAACGCTTCGAAAAACGGAAAGCCGAGCTCAATCAGAGGATCCACAGCCGTTTCTACAACCCCGAAACGGCGACCTACGCCACTGCGTCGCAACTCGACATGGTCTACCCGATGGTCGTGGGAGCCACTCCGGACTCGCTTCGCGAAAGGGTCACGGAAACACTGCTCCACAGAAGCCGCGAGGTATTGCACGACCATATCGGGGGAGGTCTGGTCGGCGTTCCCCTGATCACCCGCTGGGCCATCGAGTCCCGACACCACGAATGGATCTACCGCATGCTCAAACAGCGCGACTATCCCGGTTATCTGCACATGATCGATCATGGCGCCACGGCGACCTGGGAATACTGGAGCGGGGAACGAAGCCGCGTACACAACTGCTACAACGGAATCGGAACGTGGTTCTACCAGGCTCTGGGAGGGCTCCGCACCGAAAGCGAGGGACCCGGCTACCGACACGTCCGCATCGATCCGCAGATTCCCGAAGGGGTCGAATGGTGCCGAATCACCAAAGAGACCCCCTACGGGCGAATCGAACTGAGCTGGAAACAGCAGAACGGATGTCTGGAAATGGAGCTGTTCCTGCCGCCGGGCGTCGAAGCTTCGGCGATCGTCCCTTCCGGTACGATCGCCGGACGTCTGGACCGGAAGAAGATCGATCCGTCAAGCCGGGAACTGTTGCTCGGCAGCGGACATCACCGCATCGTTTACAACCGTTGAACCGAAACCTTGCAACATCATGACGACGAAACATCCGATTTTACGAGACGTTTGCCGGTTCCGCATCTTTTTGGGGGTCGTGCTGGCACTGCCCGGAATGCTGTTTCCCTCGGCGGGGGCGGCACAGAAGGCGACACGGTCCCTTGTCGAGCTGGTCGACACCCGTCAGGGTACGGACTCCCACTTCGGGCTGAGCTACGGGAACACCTACCCCACAACCGCCATGCCATACGGCATGCATACGTGGTCGGCACAAACCGGAGTCAACGGCGACGGTTGGAAATATCAATACGCAGCTGACCGCATCCGCGGATTCCAGCAGGCCCATCAATGCAGCCCCTGGATGAACGACTATGCCGTCTACTCGCTCATGCCCGAGGTCGGCGAACTCGTTCTCGACCAGCAGGCCCGGGCGACAAAGTTCAGCCACGACGACGAAATCGCCCACCCGCACTACTACAAGGTGACTCTGGCGAACGGAATCACCACGGAGATGGCTCCGACGACCCGCGGCGTGCATCTTCGTTTCACCTATCCCGAAGAGGCCGGGCGTGCCTACCTGGTACTCGACGGATATACGGGCAACAGCGCCGTGCACATCGACCCCCAACGGCAGGAGATCTCGGGCTGGGTGGACAACCACCGGTTCGTCAACCGTCCCGAAACGTTCCGCTGCTGGTTCGTCATCCGTTTCGACCGCCCCTTCGAGGAGTTCGGGACTTGGGAGAACGTCGGCGGCACGCAATTCCCGGGTGAAACCCGCGGAGAGGGAGCCGGCTACGGTGCCTATCTCCGCTTCAAGGCCGGAAGCCGCGTCCAGGCCCGGGCCGCCTCGTCGTACATCGATCTGGAACAGGCCCGCACGACGCTCGCCCGCGAACTGGGGGAGGATGCCACGCTCGAAACGACCCAAACACGGGGTGCCGAAAGGTGGAACCGCCTGCTGGGCCGCATCCGCGTGGAGGGCGGCGAAGAGGCGGACATACGCACCTTCTACTCGTGCCTGTTCCGCGCCAATCTCTTCTCCCGCAAGTTCTACGAACGCGATGCCGAGGGAAATCCCCGCTATTACAGTCCCTACGACGGAGCGATCCACGAGGGGTACATGTATACCGACAACGGCTTCTGGGACACATTCCGGGCGCAGTTCCCGCTGACGAACCTCCTGCATCCGACCATGCAGGGACGATACATGAACGCGCTGCTCGACGCCCAGGAGCAATGCGGATGGCTGCCGTCGTGGTCCGCACCGGGCGAAACAGGCGGCATGATCGGGAACCATGCCATCTCGCTGCTTGCCGACGCCTGGGTCAAGGGCATCCGGACGTTCGATCCCCACCGGGCGCTGCGGGCCTACGCCAAGGAGTCGATGAACAAAGGGCCCTGGGGCGGCGCCAACGGCCGGGCCGGCTGGAAGGAGTATTGGCAGCTGGGGTATGTCACCTATCCGGAGTCGCTGGGCTCCACGGCCCAGACCCTCGAATACGCCTACGACGACTTCTGCGCCTGGCAGCTCGCACGGCTGTGCGGGGACCGCTTCTACGAAGGGATTTTCGCCCGCACGATGTACAACTACCGTCAGGTCTTCGACCCCCAAAGCGGGTTCATGCGCGGCCGGCACCTCGACGGATCGTGGCTGACGCCGTTCGACCCCTACGAGTGGGGCGGCCCCTACTGCGAAGGAAATGCCTGGCACTACAACTGGTCGGTGTTCCACGACGTGCAGGGGCTCATCGATCTCTACGGAAGCGATTCGCTCTTTACGGCCAAGATCGACTCGGTCTTCACGGCTCCGAACATCGTCCGGCCCGGAACCTATGGCGGCATGATCCACGAAATGAAGGAGATGCAGCTGGCCGACATGGGACAATACGCCCACGGCAACCAGCCGATCCAGCACCTGCCCTATCTGTACAGCTACGCCGGGCAGCCGTGGAAGACCCAGTTCCGGGTCCGTCAGATCATGCACCGGCTCTACAACCCGACCGAACGGGGATTTCCAGGTGACGAAGATCAGGGAGGCATGTCGTCGTGGTACGTCCTCAGCGCCCTGGGGATCTACAGCGTCTGCCCCGGAACGGACCAGTACATCCTCGGAAGCCCGCTCTTCCGCAAAATGACGATCGAACTCGAAAACGGACATCGGTTCGTCATCCGGGCCAGGGGCAACTCACCCGAGCATCCCTACATCCGTGCGGCCCGGCTCAACGGTGAGCCCCTCGACCGCAACTACATCACCTACGACGAGATTATACGGGGCGGGCTCCTCGAACTGGAGATGGACGACCATCCCAATTTCGAGCGCGGGACCGCGAAATCCGCAGCGCCCTTCTCCCTCTCCCTGCCAAAAGAACGCATCGAAACACCTACGACACACCAAACAACAGACTGACACGACATGTACGGAAAAACAAAAATCGCAGCACTGCTGTTGCTGCTCGCCACATCGGGCAGCGGATTCGCACAGTCCGAAGCCCCTCGGGAAGGCTCCTACGCCGAGCAGGTCAATACGCTCATCGGAACCGAAGGGGTGGGCCTGACCTCGGGATATCTCTATCCCGGAGCGGCCTATCCCTTCGGCATGGTACAGTTCACACCGACCTATTTCGCCAAACGCGGCGGATTCGTCATCAATCAGATGAGCGGCGGCGGATGCAGCCACATGGGCAACTTCCCGACCTTCCCGATCAAAGGCCGTCTGGAGACCTCCCCGGGGAACATCCTCGATTTCCGGATCGGGCTCTCCGAAGAGCAGGGACATGCCGGCTATTACGAGGCCCGGGTTCAGGAGGAGATCCGGGCTCAGCTGACCGTCACCGAACGTACGGGCATGGCACGATACACCTTTCCCCAGGAGATGAAGTTCGGATCGGTCATCATCGGCGGGGGCATCGCGGCCAACGACATCGAACAGGCCGCCATCGTCATCACGGGACCCAACAGCTGCGAGGGATATGCCGAAGGGGGCAACTTCTGCGGCATCCGCACCCCCTACAAGGTCTACTTCGTGGCTGAATTCGACGCCGAAGCGACCGAAAGCGGCATCTGGAAGGGTGAGCAGCTGCAACCCGGAGCACGCTTCGCCGAAGGCAGCGAATCGGGCGTCTATTTCACCTTCGATCTGAGCCGCGGCAACACCGTTCATTACAAGATCGGCGTTTCGTACGTCTCGGTGGAGAATGCCCGGGAGAACCTTGCGGCGGAGAATGCCGGATGGGACTTCGACAAGGTACGCGGCAAGGCCGAAGCCTGCTGGAACGACTATCTGGGACGCATCGAGGTCGAAGGCCGGAATCCGGACCGCCTCGTGCAGTTCTACACCCACCTCTACCGCGCCCTGATCCACCCCAACGTATGCAGCGACGTGAACGGCGAGTTCATGGGCGGCGACTTCAAGGTACACCGCAGCCGGAACAAACGCTACACCTCGTTCAGCAACTGGGACACCTACCGGACACAGATCCAGCTGCTTGCGATGCTGGCGCCCGACGTCGCCTCGGACATCGTTCTCTCACACCGCCATTTCGCCGAGGAGTCCGGCGGCGCCCTGCCCCGCTGGGTGCTGGCCAACATCGAAACCGGCGTCATGCAGGGAGATCCCACGCCGATTCTGATCGCCAACGCATGGGCCTTCGGGGCCCGGGACTACGATCCCTTCCCGATCTTCGTGCTGATGCGCAACAACGCCGAAAAACCGGGAGCCCGCTCCCAACTCATCGAGGAGCGTCCGGGGCTTCAGCAATACCTGCTCAAAGGCTATTACAACGCCTCCGAACAGCTGGAGTACACCTCCTCGGATTTCGCCATCGGGCAATTCGCCCTCCACGCCTGCGGCGACGAATTCGCCAGCTGGAGGTATTTCCACCATGCCCGCTCGTGGAAGAATCTCTACAACCCCGAAACCGGATGGCTGCAATCGCGCAATCCCGACGGGTCGTGGAAACCGCTCGATGTCGACTGGCGGGAATCCACCTACAAGAACTATTTCTGGATGGTGCCCTACAACCTGGGCGGTCTGATCGAAATCATCGGAGGCACCCAAAAGGCCGAGCAGCGCCTCGACGAATTTTTCGTCCGGCTCGACGCCGGATACACCGATCCCTGGTTCGCATCCGGCAACGAACCGAGTTTCCACATCCCCTGGGTCTACAACTGGGTCGGAAAGCCCGACAAATGTTCGGCCACCCTCCGCCGCATCCTCGACGAGCAATACTCGAGCCGTCCGGACGGCCTGCCGGGGAACGATGATCTGGGGACCATGGGCGCCTGGTATGTCTTCGCCTGCACGGGGCTCTATCCGATGATCCCGGGCGTGGGTGGTTTCACGCTCAGCACCCCCGTCTTCGAAAAGATCCGGATCCACCTCAAGGAGGGGGAGATCACGATCCTCGGAGGCTCCGAAGAGAGGCCCTATACCCGAGGTCTCACGATCGACGGCGTGGAGCACGACCGTGCCTGGATCGATTGGGAGGCGCTCGAGAAGGGGGCACGGCTCGAATACACCACCTCGAAAAGCCCCTCCGGAAAGTGGGCCACCCGACAGCTGCCCCCCTCATACGAATAATCCGCAACCGAAAAAACGCAATACGACATGAAAAGACAACTCATTCTGTTCATCGCCCTGCTCACCGCACCTCTGCTCCACGGACAAACGCTCCGCTCAGGAGACGACCTGCTCGACAAGGCCTTCCAGCTGGCCGTCCGTACCGTCGATGCCAACACGGCCGACAGCCTGCTCAAGGCCGGAGCCGGTTACGGCGGAGAGTGGACCCGCGACATCGCCATCAACTCCTGGAACGGCGTAAGCCTCCTGCGGCCCGAAATCGCACGCTACTCGCTGTGGAGCGTGACAACGGACAACCGCGCCCGGATCGGACACCAATACTGGGACAAGATCATCTGGGTCGTTGCGGCATACAACCACTATCTGGTCACGGGCGACCGGGCGTTTCTGCACCAGGCCTATCTCTGCTCCGCGCGCACGATGAAGGAGCTCGAGGAGTATGCCTTCGAACGCAACTACGGACTCTTCATGGGCCCGGCGGTCTTCCAGGACGGAATTGCCGGATACGACGAACCGGTATGCGATCCGGAGAATGAATCCACGTATGTCCTCGACCACAAGAATGCCTCCGCCATCAAGTGTCTGAGCACCAACTGCACCTATTACGCCGCATACCGGGCCCTGGCGGAGATGTCCCGGATCGAAGGCGACGGAAAATCCGCCGACTTCGAACGCAAGGCCGAAGCGCTTCGCCAGTCGATCCGCAAGCATCTCTACGACAAAAAGGAGAACCGGCTCTACTATCTGGTAGACCATCGGGGTGTCGTGCATCCTTATCAGGAGGCGCTCGGAATCGCCTTCGCCGGACTGGACGGCGTGGTCTCCCCGTCGGAGATGTCCCGGATTCTGGACGGCATCCACACTTCGGACTTCGGCGTTCCCTGTGTCTACCCCCACTTCCCCCGCTTCTCGGACGAGCGGCCCGGGCGTCACAACGTCACAATCTGGCCCTTCGTCAATGCCTTCTATGCCGATGCCGCCTGGCAGGCCGGAAACCGGGAGATCTTCGAGTTCGAGCTGAAGAACATCGCCCGGCTGGCCATCGAATACGGGCCCGACAATTTCCAGGAGGTCTACAACATGCTCACAGGGGCTCCCGACGGCGGATGGCAGCGGGGGAAGCAGTGGTGGCTGAATCCCGATCAGACCTGGTCCGCAACGGGCTATCTGAGGCTCTTCCTGCTGGATGTCTTCGGCATGCGTTTTCAGGAGGACGGAGTCTCGTTCCAACCAGCCGGACTCTCCTCTTCCGAGCGGATCACGCTGGAGGGGATCCCCTACCGCAAGGCGCTGCTCGACATTACGCTCACCGGAACCGGATCCCGTGTGGCACGCTGCTCGATCAACGGACAACGTGTTGCAAAGGCCTTCGTCCCGGCCTCGGCAACCGGGCGGATTCAGGTGGAGATCGCCCTCGAATAACCCGCGGCCGACAGCCCCGGATCTGACGGAGTGCAAGCGATGCACTCCGCCGCTTCGGGGTAACAGAACCATGACAATCACACAAAATCCGAAAATCGCCCCTTCATGAAACTTCGACATACGCTTGTTTCCCTGTTGATCCTGTCGGCAGGCAGCGTGGCTCCGCTCGGTGCACAACCTCGCCCGGCTGCAATCTTTACGGACAACATGGTGTTGCAGCAACGCAGCACCTCCGCCATCTGGGGAGAGGCCGCACCCGGCCGGAAAATAACCGTCACCCCCTCGTGGGACCCGAGGCATCCGCAGGAGACCCGCACGGACGAATCGGGACGCTGGCGCGTGGAGATCGCCACGCCGAAAGCCGGAGGCCCCTACAGCCTTACGATCAGCGACGGGATGCCCGTCGTGCTGAAAAACATCCTCATCGGCGAAGTCTGGCTCTGTTCCGGGCAGTCGAACATGGAGATGCGCGTAGCCGACCGGGTGCTCGGCTACGAGGAGGAGATCGCTCAGGCCGGCTCCAACCCGGAGATCCGACTGCTCCACATCGACAACACGGCCAGCCCGACACCTCTGCGCGAAGCCTCCGTACGGCACGGCGGATGGCAGGTCTGCTCGCCGGAGACACTCGGCGACTTTTCGGCCACGGCCTACTTCTTCGGCAAGGAGCTGCACAGGTGCCTCAAGGTCCCCGTCGGGCTCATCGAGAGTTGCTGGGGTGGAACGGTCGCCGAGGCCTGGACCAGTCCCGAAGCGCTGCTGGAGATTCCGGCCTTTGCCCGAAAGGTGGAACATCTGAAGCGGATTCCCGCCTCACGCGAAGAGCGGCAACGGCTCTTCGAGAAGGAGCTGGTTCGCTGGAACGACTCCTTGACCCGCATCGATCCCGGTTATGCACAGGGTGAGCCTCGGTGGGCCATGCCCGAATACGACGCCTCGACATGGCAGCAGGTTTCGGTACCGGGCTTTCTTCCGGAACCGCAGATGCAGGATTTCCGAGGTTTCGTCTGGCTGCGCCGTGACGTGGAGATTCCCGAATCCTGGGCCGGAGAGACGCTTACGCTATCACTCGCCGCCATCGACGACAACGACTGCACCTACTTCAACGGGGTCGAGGTCGGGCATGGCGAAGGGTGGCTGACGCCTCGCAGATACACGATTCCGGGGGCGCTCGTCAAGGGCGGCAAGGCCACCATCGCCGTGCGGGTGATGGACACGGGCGGCAATGGCGGCATCTACGGCGAGCGGCGCGACGTGGCACTCGTCAAATCCGAAACCGAGCGGCTCGATCTCGGCGGAGCGTGGTCGGCAAAGGTCTCCCTGCGGCTCTCAGAGGCTCCCGAGATGCCGGTCAATACGGCCACCGACGTCAACTATCCGTCGTTTCTCTACAACGCCATGATCCACCCGCTGATCGGATACGGCATACGCGGCGCCATCTGGTACCAGGGCGAGGCCAATGTCGACCGGGCCGAGCAGTACGCCGATCTGCTGCCGATCATGATCCGGGACTGGCGCCGGCACTGGGGGTACGATTTTCCGTTCTATCTGGTTCAGCTGGCGAACTTCATGGCCGTACAGCAGGAGGCCGAAGAGTCCGAATGGGCCGAATTGCGTGAAGCCCAGCAGAAAACGCTCTGCGTGGAGAATACCGGCATGGCCGTAGCCATCGACATCGGCGAGGCTGCCGACATACACCCCAAGAACAAGCCCGAAGTGGGGCGCAGACTGGCCCTGCAGGCCCTGGCTTCAACCTACGGCAAGAAGGTCGTCAGCTCGGGGCCCCTCTACGAAGGCTATACGATCGAGGATGACAGAATCCGCATCCGTTTCTCCCATACGGAGCAGGGGTTGACCACCTCGGATGCCGAAGATCCGACGGGATTCTACATCGCGGGAGCCGACCGGCAATTCCACAAGGCCCAAGCGCTCATCGACGGAAACACGGTGGTAGTCTTCTCGCCCGAGGTTCCCTGTCCGGTGGCCGTGCGTTATGGCTGGGCCAACAATCCGGTCGTCAACCTGCAGAACGGAGCCGGGCTGCCGGCCGGACCCTTCCGGACGGATTGCTGGCCGCGCAGCAACGGTCAGGCGCCCCGGGGAGAGTGACACGACAGGAGCTGGCTCCGAACCGCCGGCACCCTATCTTCCGCGAGGCGGAAAACACCTCGCGGAAGATCCGGAAAAGGCTCCATGCAATTTACCAAAAACGCCCGCAGTACGAAATATCAAAATACTAACATTCAATATATTAACACTCAAAAAAGGCATCAAGGAATATACTTTACCACCTAACGTGCTCGCAAAGCCGGATTATAAAATCTATTTTTGTCATAGCCGCTCGCCGCACGGTATGGTGCCTGCCCGATTCAAAAACCGAAAGTAACAGCAAAAGACCAACCTATATGAAACAATTCGCTTTTCTTCTTATTGCCGCATGCTCCTTCGCCCTCCTCTCCGGATGCGAGGAGAAGCAGACTCTTCCGTACATTCCCGTCGAAGAGCCCGAAGACTCCACCCCCGCCACCGGCGAGGATGTCGACCCCCTCACGGTGAACTACGAACTGGACAAGGTGCTGCAATGCGATCCCGTGAACACGAATGGCACCGACATCACCGACAAACTCGATTTCTTCGCGACTCCGGCACGTATGAGTGTCAGCATCTCTCCGACCGGAACGCGCTTCACCTTCGAGAACGGAGAACAGATTCCCTTCTATCCCTTCGCCGAGGAGTTCCAGTCTCCCATCGATTGCGAACTCGACACGGCGGTCGTTCCCAATGAACTCCGCCGCAAGGATACGGGAGAGGTCCTCGCCACCTTCGAGAACGACGGATTCGTCATCTCGTTCCACCTCGACAGCCAACACATCACCTACAAGTACAAATTCAAGAGCGTAAACTAAACCGGATACTCCATGAAAACGATAAATAAAAGAACGATCATTCGTACCGCAGCCGCCGTGCTGCTGATGACCGCCGTGGTCGGATGCCTCTATTTCGACGGAATCAACCAACCGGAGGAGGCCGATGCCAATACGGTCATCGAATACGACGCACAACTCAGAATACAAACCGGTACGGAAGGAACGGGACGTCTGGTCTTCGCCATCCTCGCCCCCGTAGACTGGGACCTCGCATCGAATGCCACCTTGACACTGTCGACAAAAAACCTGACAGCCAAGAACCAGCTCTATTTGGATAAAGGTCAGACACCTCCGCACACGGAAGAGATTACGGGTGAGGTGCTGGAGTTGATGCCCGAAACCGAGAAAACACCGGCAACCGTTGATAACAACGGGCTTGTATCGGGTCTGCCCGAACAGGACAAGCCCTGGGCCGAGGCGCTGGAGTTGTGTACGGAGGTAGGAATCGGTGGCAATGAAGGCTTGGAGAATGTTCCGGAGCTCAAATGGGTCGTATGGCGGTCAAAGACCATCTTTACCATCACGGACGATCCCAACAGCAACGATACGGACAAACCCGAAATCAACATCTATGCGACCGTTCATATTAAGCTGAAAACGGGTATGACCCCCAGTACCTTCTACATGGGTTACGCCTACACCTACGACCAATGGGGATTCGTCACAGGAAATGCCCGCCATGCCGTCGAATTCAAGAAACTCACGGTCAACCCGAAGGCCATGCCTCCCATCATCAAGCCCTCCACGTTCCGTTACGGCGATATCTTTGCCGTGCAGTTCATCCCCTTCATGACCGGCCTGGAGGATACACAGGACGTCTATCTCTGCGGCAAGGTGCTGTACAACGGCGGACAGATCGCCGAAGTCACCGAGCGGAGCGATAAAAACCGCATGGAGTATATCAGCACACAGCAAGTCTTCGAGCGCTACATCTATCCGAAAGAGTTTTTCGGACTCCCGGCCGATGCCGTCATCGAGGAGCTCCACGTCTACTTCACCAATGCGGACGGCTCCATCGTAGTTCAGGATGGGGATCAAGGTTTCCTGATCGAGCAGTCGGCAGAATAGAAACCCGGCGGACAACCCTTGGAGAAAGGCTCACCCCGGCTGTTTTTCACGGAGACTCCGCACACCGCCCTCCGACAGAAAAACACGCTCCAGGTTCAACCATTCTTCCTCTAAAAAGCAACAAAACGGATTCTTTTCAGAATCCGTTTGCTTTTTTTTGTACCTTTATCTGACCCAAAAACGATGTCCGCCCCCTATGACCCATCCGACATACGAATATTCGCTCTGTGCCGCACTCGCACTGATGCTCTTTTTCGGCATCTATTTCCTGATTGCACGAACTCCCGACAAGCCCATTTTCGACAACTATCTCCGGTCCCGGAGAATCATGGGGATCGCCCTGCTCGTTCTGTCGGCCAACTATCTCGTGCATCTGCTCTGCGAGTTGCGCTTCTCGCACCCCGACCGAGCCATCTTCATCAACCTCTCGACCTATTACCTCTCGGCCTGGCTGTTCAGTTCGGCACTCACTTCGCTGCTCAATAAAAACTATCTCACCCGCAGTCGGTTTCAGAAGCATATCTTCGGGTGGATTCTCTTTACGTGCGTGTCGGGCATCGTGCTGCTTCTGCTGCCCGCGGGGATTCCCCAACTCGCCGGGCTGCTTATCATGGCCGTCTGGTTCTTCATCTATGCCTTCCGACTCGCCCGCAGGCTCGTCCAAACCTACCACCGGGCCGTTCACGTAGTCGACGAATTCCACTCAGACCATATCGCCGCGTACATCCGCTGGTTGTCGATCTTCACCTACTGGGCCGTCATCTTCGGGGTCGGGTGCGGATTGCTGACATTCCTGCCCGAACGCTACGTCTTCATCTGGATCCTCTCCTCGATCCCGTTCTACATCTACCTCTACTGCTCATACATGAACTACATGCTCTTCTACGAGCGAGTGGAGCAGATTCTCGAAACGGAGATGGAGGACTCCTCCGACAAGAGTTCCGCCATCAATACGGAGATCGCGCCGGCATGCTACTCCGGCATCGCCTCCAAATTGGGTCCCTGGCTCAACAAGGGTGGATTCACACAGCCGGGACTCACCATTGAAGAGCTCGCCGATCTGCTCGGCACCAACCGCACCTACCTGGCCGGCTACATCAAAACCAACTATCACACCTCATTCCGGGAGTGGATCACAGGCCTGCGGCTGGAATATGCCAAACAGTTGCTCCTCGGACATCCCGAGCAAACCATCGCCTGGGTCTCCGAGGCTTCGGGATTTCTCTCGCTGAGCTATTTCACACGGATCTTCACCCAAAAAGAGATGTGCTCCCCGGCCCGCTGGCGGAAATCAAAGAGCGGGACTCCGGAATAGCCGGAACAGGAGAAACAGGATTTGCCCGAAGCACATATTTCTTGTCTAAACAACAATTTTTTGCCTAAACAACAATCTTTTTTGCTCTAACTACAAAATCAATCCAACATACTTTGAGAGTTCGTTTTTTGTATTTACCTTTGGATAGACCGGGTTTTCGCACCATCAACTCCAAAGCTCCATATGAACAAACTCTTCTCTTTCCTTGCCGCTTTCACCGTGCTGTGCTGTACCGTGGGAGCCCGGGCCGCAGAGCCTGAAGTCATCGGTGAATACGCCATCCATTTCCGATGGAACAAGTGGGCTATTACGGACGAATCCCAACACAAAGAGTTGGAACCGCTCCTGGCCCTTCTCAAAACACACCCCGATGCAACGATACAGATTATCGGATGGGCCGATCCGACGGGCACGGTGGCCGCTAACGACATCGTTACGGAACGCCGGGCCCGGAACGTTGCCGATTATCTCTCCCAGCAGGGTTTCCCGGCCGCACAGATCACTGCCCAGGGTGCAGGCATCGACAAGGCTGAACCCGATTACCAGCAGGCCCGACGAGTCGATGTGACGGTCCGCGTCCTTATTGAGCCGCAACCCGAACCTCAGCCCGAGCCGCAACCGGAACCTCAGCCCGAACCGCAACCGGAACCTCAGCCCGAACCGCAACCCGAACCCGCACCGGTTGCCGCACAGGTCGCACCCGAACCGACTCCGGTTGCCGAAGCCCCTCAACCCGAACCGCAGCCCGAACCGTGGAACCTCGGCACCTTCGCCCTGCGAACCAATGCCCTCTACTGGTTGGGAGCCATGCCGAACCTCGGCGTGGAGTGGCGTCCCGTCGAATGGATCGGAGTTGTCGTCAACGGAGGATATGCCCCCTGGGGTAACAACGACTGGGGGCACAACTGGGGCGGCTGGTTCGTAGCACCCGAGGTACGTTTCTATCTCGGCGAGAAGATGAACTGGTTCGTAGGACCGCAGCTGCTGGCCGGAGGCTTCAACCTCAAACCCGGTGACAAGGGGCGTCAGGGCGACGTGCTGGCCGGTGGCGTCATGGGCGGCTACCGCATGAAACTCGCCCATTGCTGGGACATCGACTTCACACTCGGCATAGGATACGGACATCTCGAATACGACACGTACCGCCGCGATGGAGATCTCAACGCCTACATCAACTCCAACGCAAAGAAGAACACCGTGATACCCCTCCAGGCCGGTGTAAGTTTCATCTGGAAAATCAACTGATACCATGAAAAAGATCCTGTTCGCAGCATTTGCGGCTGCCGTGCTGGCCGGATGCTACAAAGTAGACATATTCTGGACCAACCATCCTGAAACGGCCCGCATCATCCTCACGACGGATTGGTCGAAACGCTCTCCCCAGGCTGTCTTGCCCGATCTGTACGGCATCCGGCTGCTGAGTCCCGAATTGTTTTGGACGGTCTCGGAGACCCGTTTCGAGATTCCCAACCTCTTCGAACCGGGGACCTATACCCTGCAGGTCTGCAATCCGGCCGATCACATTCAGGTCTACAACACGGTCGCCGCACTCATCCCGGATGTCCCCGAAATCAGTGCGGTGTCCCGCAGGACAAGAGGCCCCGAAACAGAGGAGAACTACTACTTCTACGATACTCCCGGAGACTTTTTCTGGGGCAGCATAACGCAGACCATCGAGGCCGACCGCGACTATGAAGTCACGGTGCCGATGCGCCAGATCACCCGTCCGGTGCAGGTCGACCTGGCGCTCGTGGGACTGACTCTGGGTGATTGCAGTTTCTATCAGGTAAATATCGCCGGAACAAATGACGCCTGGGACTGCGAGGCCAACAAACCGGTCGGGCAATACATGACCACGGTAATAACCATTGAAGATCTGAAGGACAACCGGCTTACGGGGGAGACCAAGGTACTGGCAGTCACGGAAGATCAACCCATCATAATGACGGTCGATGCGTTCGTTGAAACCGAAGATACATTCTATTGGGAGACAAGCCAGCCGATCGACATAACAGCGGAGTTCAAGGATTTCGACACCGCAGACCGGACGGTTCCGCTGGTCATCAAAAAGAGCGTCATCTTTCCCCCTAAGTAGAAACCGGTGATCTCTCGACGCGGGAGGAGCAATGTTTCGTCGTCTGCCCCCTCGACGTACGATTCGAACGACGCCCGCAGACTCTACGGTGAATACCAACGGCGGAATCGCCATCCTCCGGATCGACAAGGCCAGGCTCCTCGAAGTACGCCCCGTACTTGCATGCTGAAAGATCGACTGGCCGAAAGCAAAAGGGATGTCCTCATGGAGGGCATCCCTTTCAATTGGCACGAGGTCGGACCGCGGCGACGAATGCGGCACGAAACAAAAGGATCGACAAAATCGTAAATCCGGGAGCATTTCCAACGAGCCGGCGGAATAAAAATTTTCGTATCTTTGGCAATCCGGGAGCTCCGGAGAGATCGAAAAAACGAAACAGATGGAAGCAATCACCGAATTCCTGATCGAATGGGGCTATTTGGGGCTCTTCCTTTCGGCCTTCATTGCCGGGAGTGTCCTGCCGTTCAGTTCCGAGGCTGTGATGGTGGTTTTGGTCCGCATGGGCCTCGATCCCGTGGGATGTGTCGCCGCGGCAGCCCTGGGCAACACCCTCGGAGGAATGACCTGTTATTGGATCGGAACGCTCGGACGTACGGAATGGATCACCCGGCTGGGCGTCTCCACCCGCCAACTGGCCCGGGCCCGGAAATTCCTCTCGGGACGCGGAGCCTTGATGGCCTTCTTTGCCTTCCTGCCCACGATCGGCGAGGCAATCGCCATCGTGTTGGGATTGATGCGCAGCAACGTCTGGATTACCGCCGCATCGATGCTCGCAGGCAAGACGCTGCGTTATGTCGTCATCCTGACCTCGTTCGAAGGCGTCGTCTCACTCTTTTAACCCGCACGCCTCATGGAGATCCGACAGACCGACAACCCCTCGCGCACGCTGCTTCTGCTGGCCGACGAATCCGAAGCCTCGATCAACGATTACCTGCCGCGGAGTCGCTGCTATGCGGCCTTCGACAACGGGCGGATCGTCGGACAATACCTCCTGCTGCACACACGTCCCTTCACGGCCGAGGTCATCAATATCGCCGTCACACCCGACCGGCAACGCCAAGGAATCGGGACCCTGCTGTTGCAACATGCCGTCCGGATCGCCCGCGAAGCGGGTTTCCGGATCCTCGAAATCGGAACCGGAGACTCCGGAACGGGACAGATCGCGCTGTACGAACGGTGCGGATTCGTACGGTACGGGATCGACACGGACTATTTCCGCAAACACTATCCCGCTCCGATTTTCGAAAACGGGGTCGAATGCCGACACATGGTCCGCCTGCGCAGGGAGCTCTTCCCGAGACAGGACGACACCGAAGACCGGAAATGAAGCACCTCCTTGAGGGTCGTTCCGGAACACAAAAGATCCGGCCCCGAGCATTCGGGACCGGATCTCTCCAACTATAATCTACTATGACAAAAAACTTCGATTTCAAGGGGTTCCGGGAAGAGATTCGTCCCATCCGGGAATCCTCGTTCCCACTCAGGCGTTTGTCGAGGCCAGCGGCGACGCCTGCGTATAGGTCCGGGCCGCCAGCTCCTTATCCAACATGTAAAGCCCGAACTTGTTGCCCTCGACAGCCTCGCAGGCCGTGATCATCTCGCGGGCGGACTCCTCCTCCTCGACCTGCTCGTCGACGAACCAGACAAGCATGTTCGACGAAGCATAGTCCTTGTCCTCGGCAGCGATCGAAGCCAGGTTGTTGATCATGGCCGTCACCTCCTTTTCGTGCTTCAGCGTATCCTGGAACATCTCCAGCGGCGAAGCCCATTCGGTCCGAACCGCCTCTATGGGCTGCAGCGCGACCTTGCCATCGCGCGAAAGGATGTAGTTCATGATGATCCGGGCGTGATCCTGCTCCTCCTGGAACTGCACATAGAACCAGTTCGCAACACCCTTGAGGCCCTTGGCCTCGGCATCCATCGACATCGAAAGATAGAGATAGGCCGACCACAGCTCGGCATTGATCTGCGCATTCAGCGCCTCGTGCAATTTTTGACTCAACATAACGGCAACGTTTTTAGATTGGTATTGTTTCTGTTTGCTGAAGCAAATATACAATCATTTTTCTTTATTTACGCAAAGATTTCCATCGTATTATTTTATATCCCCATAGGTATAAAATATAAGCGGCATCCGAACAGCAATTCGGATGCCGCAATATGCCTCTGAACGAGTCCGAAGGCGCTCGCAGATCAATCGTCGATATCGATCAGGCGGAAACTGCGATCAAACTCCAGTTCAAGCCCGTTGTCGAGTTTTACATCATAACTGCGCCGGTCCTGCTCGATACCGATCACCTTACGTCCGGCAAACCGCGTCGCGATACAATCGAGAATCGGTTGGGGAACAACCCCTGCCGGGACTTCACCGTACTTGCAGTCTACCTCCTTCCAGTCGCCGCCCTTGACGAACTCGACCTTCGAACCGTTGACGAAGACCACCTTGTACTCCTTGTCGAACCACTCCTCGTCAACCTTCGCATAGGAGACCTCCACACCCCGGAAATGGGTGTCGACAAATTGCCGGGCCGGAGCCGGCAGCTCCTCGACGGTAATGATCCGGTCGTTGTCGGCAAAGGCCGGGAAGGCCGAAAAGGCAACAAAAAGCGCAGTCAGAAGAATCGTGTACTTTTTCATAATCGTTCGTTTTTATCAGTTTACAGATTGATTTCGTTTTGTACGACAAAGGTGCGGCACGAAACTGAAACGAATCTGAAAAAAGAGGCCCCGGAGCAAATTATTCCGGGAAATCCACCGTAAAGAGGTGGCGACCGTCACGGAAGGCATACTGAATCCGCAATCCATAGAGGCGGCATATGGCATCCACAATGGCCAGTCCGAGGCCCGTGGAACCCTTCTTCTTGCTCCCCTGATAGAAGCGTTCGAAAATATGCCCGGCATCCAAAGCGCCCTCCGAAGCGTCGTTGTCGATCTCGAGGCGGTGCGCCGCGATCCGTACACGAACCGCACCACCCTCGGCACCATGCACGAAGGCATTCTTCAGCAGATTCCCGACCAGACTCCCCGCCAGCGAAGGATTCATCCGCGCAGTCAACGTGCCGGTCTCCGTACATTCGAACCGGAGACCGCGGTAAGCATAGATCTCCGACAGATCCTCACCCGTACGACGCGCCAGAGCGTTGAAATCCACCGCTTCGGTCTCGGGGAACTGGCCGTTGTCGATCTTCGACAACAACAGCAGCGAACGATTCAGCCGCACCAGGTAATCCAACGTATGCTGCACCTTGGCAATCTCTCCCAACTGCTCCTCGTTCAGCCCCTGCGGATCATCGACCAGCATCTCCAGCCGGTTACGACAGACGGCCAGCGGCGTCTGCATCTCGTGCGAAGCATTCCCGATGAACTGTTTCTGGCGTTCGAAGGTCGTTTCGGCCCGCGCAGCATAACGCACGGCCGCCTCGTTGAGCCGCCGGAACTCCGTCACGGAGGTCTCGACCTCGAGCGGCGGATTGTCCGCCCCCACGGTATAGTTGTCGAGCCACCGCAACAGGGCGTACAACGGCCGCATCGTCCGATAGAGCAACAGCACCGTCACCAACAGCACCGACAGCAACAGAAAGAGATACAGATAGAGGATACCGTAGAAGATCGCCTCCGCAAGATCCTCCTTCTCGATGCTGGGCGTCATGACCGTCAATTCATACCAACGCCCCTCCGCATTGCGGAAGGTCTTGCGGAGCACCCGGGCCGGTTCTTCATCATCCCGCTCCGGAATGAAGATCTCTTCGTCGCTGTAACGTTCGTATGCCCGGCCCCGCGTCTGCTCGGCCGGAACCTCACGCAGAAGATAGCCCGTATTGCCCTCGGCCGTTGATTCCGGCATCGCTCGTCCGGCCAGCACCCGCTTGACAATCACTTCGGCACGAGCCTCCAGCGCATGATCCACTTCGTCGTTCACCTCGTCGATCAACGCGAAGTAGAACAACGCCGCCCAACCCGCCAGAAGCAGCGTCAACACCCACGAAAGGTGCAGCAGAATACGATAGACCAGTTTCACGGCTGTATGAGTTTGTATCCGAAACCATACACGGCGCGGATCTCGATATCGGCTCCCGCATCATGAAGTTTGCGCCGCAGGTTCTTCATCTGTGCATACACGAAATCGAAATTGTCCACCTGATCGATGTGATCGCCCCAGACCCCTTCGGCCAGTGCCGCCTTGTCGACCGTATGGTTCGGACGCGCCATGAAGTAGTGCAGGATATCGTACTCCTTGCGCAGAAGCTCCAATGCCCGGCCCGCAACCTCCACCCGCCGGCTGTCGGGCCACAAACGCACGTTGCCCGCCTCGAGGCAGGCGTAGCCGTCACGTTGATGACGCCGCAGCACACTTCGGATTCGGGCGCTCAACTCCGCCAGATGGAACGGCTTCGGAAGATAGTCATCAGCCCCGAGCTCCAGCCCCTCGATCTTGTCATCCAGAGAGTCCCGGGCTGAAATGATGATCACTCCGGCACGGTTCCGGCGGCGTTTCAGCTCCTCGAGCAGGCGCAGACCGCTCCCGTCCGGAAGCATGATATCCAGCAGAATGCAGTCGTAGTCGTACGCCGCAAGTTTGTCCGACGCCGAGGCATAATCGGCAGCCTGTTCGACGACATACTGCTCGCGCGTGAGTGTCCGCGTCATGATCTCACGCAGCGAAGGTTCGTCTTCAACAATCAGTATTTTCATGGTAAAATCCACATTTTATACGGCATGCTCCCTGTCGGACTTCACGATCCGGCAACGCGGCATCCCGATTCAGGCACGAAAATAGCCCCCAAATCCGAAAGGAAACTGAAACGATCTCCAACCCCTGCCAGCGTATCCGTCGCCGCTCCAGGCCACGTATCCGGGGTTCCCGAATCGGGGCACCTCCGTATTCGACCTTCCCTCCCGATCTCTTCGTCCCTCCGCATCAGGGGATCCTCGGCAGCCCTTTCACCGCAGTTCGCAACGCATCACCCACTCGCCGTCCCGCTCTTCGAACACCCGGAATCCGAGCCGCACATAGAGCCGTGCGGCCGGATTGTCCCGTTGCACGGAGAGCGAAACGCCGGCAAACCCCCGCCTGCGCAGTTCGTTCAGCATCGCCTGCAAAAGTCGCGTTCCAATGCCGCGCCCGCGATACGGCGAAAAAAGCGCCACGGCCAGTTCCGGGATCCCTTCCCCGACCCATCCAAACCCGTGCAGGCAGCGGCTCCACGCCGCACCGGCCACCTGTCCGCCGATCTCGGCAACCAGGCAACAATCCCCGTCGCGCGATCCGAATGCTTCGACATAACACCGCAAGGCCGGCAAACGGATCACCTCCCGAGGCAAGAGTCGGGTCGGATCGGGTTGCCAGATCGCTTCGTAGAGGAGATCCTCCAGCAGCGGGAGTTCCGACACACGGATCGGTCGGATCGTCGTTCTGTTCATCGTTCGGGAGCTTTTTCCACCTTCCGGATCCTGTCCGATTCCGGCATGAATCAAAGATACAAATTTTCCGGGAGCTTTGCAGTTCTCCCTTCAGTAAAAAAGCGATGCCCTCCTTCATGGAGAGCATCGCCCATCTATTCATCGGAATGTGACAACCGAAGATCCGTTCCCCGGAGCACCATTCATCTATTCACCGAGGCGGCGGTATCCGATAGTCTCTCAACCGCCCGTTCATCTATTCGCCAGGCGGCAACATCCGAGCATCTTCCGGCCACCCGTTCATCCATTCGCCGAGGTAGTGACGATCGAACGCCTTCCGGCTGCCCGTCTACCCCCCCCCGCGGGAATCAGGCCTTCGAGCCGTCGTAAGCCCACTTCACATAGATGGCACCCCAGGTATATCCTCCGCCGAAGGCCGAGAGAATCAGGTTGTCACCCTTGCGAAGCTCTTTCTCATAGTCGTAGAGGCACGTCGGGATCGTGGCTGCGGTCGTATTGCCGTTACGATCGATATTGATCATGCACTTGTCATGAGTAATGCCCATGCGGCGAGCCGTAGCATCGATGATGCGCAGGTTGGCCTGGTGAGGTACCAGGAAGCGGATATCATCGCCCGTGAGGTGGTGGCGCTCCATCATCTCTACCGAGACGTCGGACATCTTCGACACGGCAGCCTTGAAGACCGCGTGGCCATCCCACATGATCGTATGCCAGTTGTTCTGCACCGTCTCGATCGAAGCCGGATAGCGCGAACCTCCAGCCTTCATGTAGAGCTGCAGCTCACCCGAGCCATCGCTGCGAAGGATCGAATCGATCACTCCATAACCATCCGTATTGGGTTCCAGCAGCACGGCAGCGGCGGCATCTCCGAAGAGCGGGCAGGTCGTACGGTCCGTATAGTCGATGATCGACGACATCTTATCGGCACCGACAACAATGACTCGCTTGCTCGTCCCGGCCTCGATGAACTTGGCACCGGTCGTCAACGCAAAGGGGAAACCGCTGCAGGCTGCCGACACATCGTAGGCAAAGGCATTCTTACAGCCCGCCTGGTCGGCAATCAGATTGCCCGTCGAGGGGAAGAACATGTCAGGAGTCACCGTCGCGCAGATCACCACGTCGATCGACATCGGATCCACACCCGTCTTGTCGAGCAGGTTCATGACGGCACGTGCTCCCATGTAAGAGGTTCCGATGCCTTCGCCTTTGAGGATATGGCGGGTCTTGATTCCCGTATGCGACATGATCCACTCATCGTTCGTGTCGACCATGTGACTCAGCTCGTCGTTCGTGAGAATATAATCCGGGAGGTATTGTCCCACTCCCGTAATCGCTGCAGTTATCTTACTCATTAACTTACTTTTGCTTACTTGATGAACATTTAATTTTTGAACGCATGCTGCAGTTTCGCCGTCAATCCGGCCTTGATGACCTGCTCGGTCGAAAGAATCATGCTCCGGATGGCCTTCGGCGACGAACAGCCGTGACCGATGACAACCGGGGCATTAACCCCCAGAACCGGCGTACCGCCCACGTTCTCGTAATTCATGGCATCCCAGAAGGCATTGCCGCCTCCCAGCGCCTGATTGATCCGGTAGAGGCCCTCGGCCATCTTCAGAACCGTATTGCCGACAAAACCGTCACAGACGATCACATCAGCCACCTTGCCCGAGAAGATATGCGAACCCTCGACATTCCCCACGAAATGAATCCGTGCGTCGGCCTTCAGCAGTTCGTGAGCCGCCTTGACCTGGGCATTGCCCTTGGTCTCCTCCTCGCCGATGTTAAGTACCGCAACGCGGGGTTTCGCGATCCCCAGCACCGATTCCGCATAGATCGAACCGATCAGTCCGTACTGAGCCAGCACTTCGGGTTTGCAGTCCACATTCAGTCCCACGTCCAACAACAGGGCCGGACGTCCCGACACCGTAGGGACAAGGGAGGATATCGTGGGGCGGATGACCCCCTCGATCGGTTTGACGGCATACATCGATCCGACCATCATGGCTCCGGTCGAACCGGCACTGGCAAAGCCGTCAACGGCTCCCTGGGCCAGGTATCCAAAACCTACCGTGATGCTCGAATTGACTTTCGACTGGAAAGCCTTGGCCGGATGATCGCCCATTTCGATCACCTCCGTAGTGGGGACAAGGTCGAAACGCTCGGCAGGGCATCCTTCCGAAGCGAGTACGGACCTGATTTGCTGTTCGTCACCAAACAGCACGATCCGGCTCTCCGGGCCGATCGCGTCGAGCGCCATGACGGCTCCCTTGACAGCCGCTTCCGGGGCGTAATCACCCCCCATGGCATCTACACCAATCTTTATCATAACTCGTGGTGTTGGTTGATATCTTCAGACCCGGATCGCACGAAACCTGAAAACGGCTCGTTCCAACGGGTCCGTTCATAAACGGAAAAAGAGGCCGCCCCGCACAGGGCTGCACTCTTTCGGTACCGAAAACTATTCGGCAGCTTTCTTCTCGATGGCGAGCTTGCCGCGATAGAACCCGCACTCCGGGCATACGCGGTGATAAAGCACCGCTGCACCGCAATTCGAGCACGTAACGACCGTCGGAACGGTTGCCTTGTAGTGAGTTCTGCGCTTGTCACGTCGCGTCGACGAGATTTTGTGTTTAGGATGTGCCATTTTACAACTGTATTTATATAAGTTCGACTTTTATTTGTCTCTATTTTTCGGAAGGACCCCGCTTCGGATCCCTGGAGTCCGTCGTTTCAGCCGCAGCTTCGGCCTCCATCCGGTCGCGCAGGGCGGCCAGTTTCGCCCATTCTCCCTCGTTGTGTTCCTGCGCCGCACGCCTCTCGATATCCGCGAACTCACCCTGCGAAACGATCCGGAAACGTTCAAGCATATCCGGGTTGCACTCTCCCTCGGGGTGCACCCGCTGGTAGGGCAACGACAGCACGATGCTTTCGTAGATGTACTGTTTCAGATCCACGCGATCCTCACCCGGCAACAGCCAGATCACCTCGCCGTCGTATTCGTGCTCCTCGTCGGAGAACTTAACCAGCAATTCGCCCTCGAAATCGATGGGAATGCGGCAATCCTCCAGGCAACGGTCACACGCCACAACGACATCTCCCGTAATCGACACCTCAAGCGTGAGTTGCGACTCCCCGCGATCGAGATCGACCACAACTTCGCAGGCACCGTCCTTGATCTCCGAGCTCTCGAACTCTTCGAACAAGGTCCGATCCACCGCAAAACGGAATTCGTGACGGCCGTTTTTCAACCCCTTGAAGGCGATGCAATATCGTTGTGTTTCCTCCATTTGAACACATTTAGTGCGCAAAGTTACTAAAAAATAAGACAATTGCAAAGAAAACTAAGAGTTTTAGTGTCCGCAGGGGCCGACCGCAAGGCCCGGGAAGAGACCGCGACATGAAAATTTGCTTTTCGTTCCGTCATGCACTATCTTTGTCTGCGATGAAAGAGCAAGGATTCAAAATCGAACTGAAGAGCCGCTATGACGAGTGGTGGCGCTACAACGCCGATCTGATGTGCGGATGTTTCGACGCCGACGACAATCGCATCGGATTCGTCTCGACGGCATCGGACATGGCTGACGTGGGTGCAAACCTCAAGGTGCGCCCGGACAACCTTCCAGCCACACGAAGCGTCGTGCTCGAAACGCCTCCCTGCGACCACCTCGTGCTCTACGTCTACATCATCCCCCACACATTGCCCGCGGGCAATGACATCGACTCCACACGACCGTTCGAGGCCGAAATCCGCATCACACGGGGCGGACGGCTCCTGCATTCCGAAAAACGCGCCATCAACCAATGGTCAGGAGCATCGATTGAGCTGAAAGTCAAAGCCGGCGAATAAAACCGACCGACAGGTTTCGCCCCTTCCGGAAGAGTTTCCGGCATCCAATCCGAACAATCCGAAACCCGGCCCCATCCGAATAACCGGAGCCGGCGGTCATCCGCCGCAGAAAACGGCAATCCGGCACATTCCGACGGTATTCCGGCGTTCGCAACACGCCATTCAATCCACACCGCACAAAAAAAAGGAACGCTCCGTTTGGAGCGTTCCCCTTTTTGAATCGAGATTCAGATTACTTGTTGTAAGCCTTCATCACCGAAATGAGGTCGAGCACCTTGTTCGAGTAACCCCACTCGTTGTCGTACCAGGCAACAACCTTTACGAAGGTGTCGGTCAGTGCGATACCGGCAGCCTTGTCGAAGATCGAAGTGCGGGGATCGCCCAGGAAGTCCGACGATACGACAGCCTCCTCGGTATAGCCCAGAACACCCTTCAGTTCGCCTTCCGAAGCCTCCTTCATGGCAGCGCAGATCTCATCGTACTTGGCCGGTTTTGCCAGGTTGACCGTCAGGTCGACAACCGATACGTCGAGGGTCGGAACACGCATCGACATACCCGTCAGCTTGCCGTTCAGCGAAGGAATCACCTTACCTACGGCCTTGGCAGCGCCCGTCGACGAGGGGATGATGTTGCCCGAAGCGGCACGACCGCCACGCCAGTCCTTCATCGAGGGACCGTCTACGGTCTTCTGCGTTGCGGTGGTCGAGT
>CALUJN010000019.1 GCA_944320985.1 uncultured Alistipes sp.
CCCTGCGATCGATGACTTTCCCTTCATAAGCCATCGCTTCGGCAAGGGTAGTTTTTCCCGTGCCGGGGGCACCGATGAGTACGATGTTCTTGATCTCCTTGGCTGAATAGTTTTTCATATTCCGAAAAGTTTTAGGTTTTTGGTATCGGTTCGGTTGGAGCCAGTCCGGAGGGGCCTTCCGGGGAGTGCCCGGCCGTTTGTCGGTTCGACCCTCCCCTCTTGCCACCCTCTTTTTGGCGCGCGACTATAAATATACGAAATAATCGGGAAAAACAACCCGCGGAGACGAAAAAATCGCCCTTGTGGGGCGATTTTGACCTTCCGGGCGGATTATTCGTTACCGGGTTTCGGATTTGTAGGGTGCGAGCCGGGGCGCCAGGATCCGTTCCATGACGTCATATCCCTGGCGGGTAGGATGTACGCCGTCATAGGTGTACTCGGGACGCAGGGCCCCCTCTTCGGTTGCCATGTCGGGATGATAATCCACCCATTCGATTCCCCGTTTCTCGGCATATTCGCGGACCAGCTTGTTCAGGGCCCGGATTTTCCCGGGGACATCCTCGACCTGGGGCCTCCAATGGTATTTCCCGGCCGGGAGTACGGAACAGAGGATGGGGCGGATCCCGGCGGCGAGGGCCAGCTCGGCCATTGAGATGATGTTTTCTGCGATATGCGGGATTTCGATCGGGCCGTTGTTCAGGGCCAGGTCGTTGGTCCCGGCGAGGATCACGACGGCCTTCGGATGGAGGTTGATGACGTCGGCACGGAACCGGCAGAGCATCTGACCGGTTACTTGTCCGCTGATTCCCCGACAGGCGAAGTTGTTGTCGGAGAAGAATTCGGGATGCGAATCGTCCCACCCGTCCGTAATCGAGTTCCCCATGAACACGACATCCGGATTTGTCGCAAGTTGTGCATTGGCTTCGGCATATCGGCCGTAATTGGCCCAATCCGAGGGCTGGGCGGCGGCAAACAGCGGCAGGGCCGCACACATGACAAGAAGGACCTTTTTCATATTCAGGTTGTGGGTATCCTTGTTTTTTGGGTCGGTATATCCGTTTTTCGCGCGAGGCTTTATTTCCCGACGATGGCCTCCAGCTCCTCGACCGTTGCGGGGATCTTGCGGTCGCCGAGGATGCGGCTGCCGGTTTCGGTGACGAGGATGTCGTCCTCGATGCGGATTCCGCCGAAATCGCGGTAGGCTTCCAGCGCATCGTAATCGACGATTCCCTTGTAGAGCCCTTCGGCCCGGCATTTGTCGATCAGTGCGGGGATGAAGTAGAGTCCGGGCTCGTCGGTCAGGATCGTGCCGGGTTCGATCCGCCAGGCGGCGCGATAGATGCAGGTTCCGGACTGTGCGGCCCTTTCAGCGATCGACGAGAAGTCGAACGACCGCTCGCCCATGGCCTCGCAGTCGTGGACATCCATACCCAAACCGTGTCCGAGACCGTGGGGCATGAGCATCGTCATGGCTCCGGCCGCCACGGCGTCGGCCGCCGAACCCTTCAACAGCCCCAGTCCGACCAGTCCCTCGGCCAGCACCATATAGGCGGCGTTGTGCACCTCGGTGTACATCATGTGGGGTTTCACGATGCGTGCCACGTGGTCATGAGCGGCGAGTACGATCTCATAGATCTCGCGTTGTTTCTGAGTGAAGCGTCCTCTGACGGGATAGGTTCGGGTGTGATCCGAGCAGTATCCCTCGATGCTTTCGCCTCCGGCATCGCACAACAGCAGCCGACCCTCCTCGAGTACCCCCTCGGCGTTGAGGTTGTGGAGGGTCTCTCCGTGCTGCGAGACGATCGAGGGGAACGATACGCCCTGCCCCATCGACTTGGCAACTCCCTCGATGGCTCCGGCGATTTCGCGTTCGATGATCCCCGGGCGGCACATCTTCATGGCCAGCGTGTGCATTTCATATCCGATGTGGAAGGCGCGCTCCATGGCCTCGATCTCCTCGGCACTCTTCTTTTCGCGCATTTCGGCCACGGCGAACATCAGGTCGACCGACTTGTAGTCGTGCAATGCCGCGGGCTTGATGCCAAGGAGTTCCGACAGCAGGAGCTTCGTCTCGCCGCGATAGGGGGGCAGGTAGTGGATCTTTCGTCCCAGTGCGATGGCCTTTCGCAAGCGGGGGGCCAGGTCGGCGAGCGGGAAGGTCTTTGCAACGCCGACTTCGGCGCCCATGTCGTGGAGCGTGGGCTGAGGACCGGTCCAGATGATATCCTCGACGGTGAAATCGTCGCCGTAGAGCGCCTCTTCTCCCGAATCGGCATCGATTATGCCGACCACTGCCGGGACGTTCAGCCCGAAGTAGTAGCGGAACGTGGAGTCCTGCCGGAAATAGTAGGCGTTGTTGGGATAGTTATTCGGTGCGAGATTATTCCCGGGCAGCAGAATGATGCCCTGTCCGATTTTGGTGCGCAGCTCGCGACGGCGCGCGGTATAGGTCTTTGCAGAGAACATAGAGCATAGAGTTTTCCACAAAGATAACAAAAGTCGGGCGCAAACCGCCAAGTCGGGACGGGAATTTTGTCGGCCGGCTGCGGGATCCGACCTTCTTCGGCGGAAAACGCGTCACTCCGAGGTGTCGAATTCGATGCAGGCTCCCGTTTCGTCGACGCGGACCGAGACCTCGCGTCCCATGTAAAGCGCATGGTTGGGTTCGTCGTGTCCGGCCGGGACTCCGAAGACGACGGGAATACCCAGCGGCCGGGCGTACTCCTCGATAATCGATTCGGCATCCGAAACTCCGAAGCGTTCGCATCCGAGGGTTTCGGTGAGGTGCCCCACGAGGAGTGCCCGGATGTTGCGCAGCACGCCGCAGCGCTCGAGACTCTGCATCATGCGGTCGATGCGGTAGGCGAATTCGCCGATCTCCTCGATGAACAGAATCGTCGGGGTGTCGGTCCGTAACGCCTCGGGTGTTCCATTTGCGGCACAGATGACCGTGAGGTTTCCTCCGGCGAGGCGTCCCCGGGCCTCTCCGTAACAGTTTCGTGGATGGGGATCCACTTCGATGCGGTGAATCTCACCGAAGAGGGCCTTGCGCAACGATTCGGAGGAGTCCTCTTCCGTCCGCTCCGTCCGTTCTGCCGGACTGCTTTTCCCTGCACGCTTCTCCTCGAACTGGAAACCTATGGGCATCGGGCCGTGGATGCTCTCGATTCCCAGCCGTTGCAAGGCGAGATGGAGGGTGGTGATGTCGCTGAATCCCGCGATCCATTTGGGATGTTCGCGCAACGCGTCGAGGCGCAGATACGGGAGCAGCCGGACCGAGCCGTATCCACCGCGTGCGGCGATGACGGCCTTCACCGACGGATCGTCGATCATCCGCTGCAGCTCGGCGGCCCGTACCGTATCCGGCGCGGCGAAATAGGTCTGTTTGTCGGGATTCTTGCAGATCCCGAAACGGACATGGAGCCCCCAGGCTTCGAACCGTTGGCGGATTTTGGCCGTGTCGATCTTCTCGGGGAGTTTCCCGGCAGGAGCGACAATCCCTACGGTGTCGCCTCTGTGGAGATAGGGCGGGCGGATGAATCGAATCGAATCGGTCGGTTGCGCTCCGATGCGGAGCGTGAGGAGCAGGGCCAGTATCGGGAGAATCTGTTTCATGATCGGGAACGGTGTTTGCGTTCGAGTCCTTCGGGCAGGGGCAGTGAGATGCGGGCGAAGCTGATGAGGGCGGCAGCAATGGCAAAGCCCCCGGCAATCATCAGCGCCGCGTGGGTGCTGTTTTCGGGTACAAGATGGAAGAGCAGGGCCATCAATGCGGCTCCGGTTGTTTGCCCGACGAGCCGGGCTGTGGCGAGCATGCCGCTTGCCGAACCGCTGCGGGTCGGCGGAGCCGATGCGATGAGGATGCTGTTGTTCGGGGACTGGAAAAGTCCGAATCCGGCACCGCAGAGCATCAGGCGCCAGACGATGTCAAATCCGGAGGGGTGTTCGGGCATTCCGGCCAGCAGAAAGAGTCCCGCGGCCATGGCTGCGAGTCCTGTTCCGCCGAGGAGGCCGGCATGGATGTGCTCCACGAGCATTCCGGCCACGGGAGCCACGATCATGATGATGGCGGGCCACGCCGTGAGAAGAAGCCCGGTCTGCACGTCGTTGTATCCGCAGGCATGCTGGAGATAGAAGGGCAGGGCGACCAATGCGAGCATCTGCGCCAGGAACGAGCAGATGGAGGTCAGCACCGAGACCGAGAAGATCGGGATGCGCAGCAGATCGAAGGGCAGGATCGGATAGGTTTCGTGCAGTTGCGATCGGATGAAGAAGAACCCGATGATGAGCAGCGCCGCGATTCCGAGCGAGATCAGACGCAGGTCGATTCCGTGCGAGAAGCCTTCGACCGAGGCCATCAGCAGCCCGAAGGTCAGGGCGTTCATCACGGCATCCCGCCAACTGAACCGGTGTGCGGCATCCCGGACGGGGTTCTGGGGGAGGAATCGGTGGCTGAGGGTCAGGGCCGCCAGCCCGACGGGGATGTTTACGGCGAAGAGCCAGGGCCAGTCGGCCACGGAGAGGATACCGGCTGCGAGCGTCGGTCCGGCAACCGACGAGACGGCGACGACCGTGGCATTGATACCCATACCGCGTCCGAGCTGAGCCTTGGGATAGATGAAGCGGATAAGGGTGGTATTGACCGAAGTGATGGCCGCGGCGCCGAATCCCTGCATGACACGAGCCGGGACGAGCGCCTGGAAGGATTCGGAGAGGGCGCAGGCTACCGAGGATACGGTAAAAAGGATCAGCCCTCCGATGTATATTTTACGGTATCCGATGACGTCTCCCAGCGCGGAGAACGAGAGCAGGGAGACCATGATGGCCAGCTGGTATGCGTTTACGATCCAGATGGAGTCTGCGGATGAGATGCCGAGTTGCACTCCGATGGTTGGCAGGGCGACGTTGGCGATGGAGCCGTCGATGACCGATAGCGAAACGCCGAAGGCTACGGCGAGGATGGCTCCCAGTCGTCTCGGCATCGGGATTCCGTCCGTGGATGCGGATATGTTCGATGTGGCATACATCGACGGCAAAGGTACGAAAAAAAGAGAGTCCCGGAGCTTACAGCCGGGACTTTTCTCTGTTCGGACGTTTCGCAACGGGCGCGTCGGGCATGCTCGCCCCGCCGGATCACACCTTGAGGTAGATCTTCTGCCGGTCGAGTAACCAGAGCATCAGCCAGCAGCAGGCGATGTATCCGATTCCGAGGAGAATATCGCCCATCTCGGGCGGGAATTTGGAGGCGATGCCTCCGAAGAGAAATTTCGAGGTGTATCCGAAGTTGATGATCCGCTGTCCGAGGTAGATCGTGATGGAGTTGACGCCGATGACCTGGAAGAAGCGGGTCCAACGTCTCCATTGCCGGACGTCGATCAGGTAGTAGAACAGGGCGAACAGACCGAGCGAATAGGCTCCGGCGGCACAGACGAAGGCTCCGTTCCAGAGGCTTTTGTTGATCGGCTGCCACAGATTCCAGCCGAGGGCAGCGAGGAGCAGGACGACGGCCCCGGCGGCCATGACGAGGGCCTTGCGGCCTCCGGAGCGTTTCGGGTCGTCGTTGCGGACGAATGTTCCGGTGAACATGCCCAACAGGGCGGTCACGATGGCCGGGACGGTGCTCAGAAGCCCTTCGGGGTCGAATTTCCCGGGATGGAGCAGGTGCGACGGCATAATCGTGCGGTCGACATATCCGACGATGTTGCCGGCATAGGTCAGCGGCCCGGCATCGGGGGCGTCGGGGGCGGGGACGAACTGCAGGACGAGGGTGTAGGCCGTCAGCAGCGCGACGGCGGTGATGATTCGGGTGCGGACCCCGCCGTGCATGTAGATCAGCGCGGCGAACATCCACGCCAGACCGATTCGGCCCAGGACGCTCGGGATGCGGATTGAGTCAAGGTTGAGTTGGAGCAGTCCGTTGTAGACCATTCCCAGCACGACGAGCGTCAGGCCGCGGCGGATGATTCGGGCCCGGATGCGTCCTTCGCTGATCCCTTTTGCGCGCTGCTTGGCCAGGGAGAAGGGAAACGAGCCCCCCGCGATGAAGAGGAAGAGCGGAAAGATCGTATCGTGGTGGAAGAATCCGTCCCACCGGGCGTGTCCCATCTATGCGGCGAGCCAGTCGGAGAAGCCTCCGGGCCACAGGTGGCAAATGTCTGCGACGAGGCCTGCGAATCCCATGATGAAGAGCATGTCGAAACCTCGGAGTGTGTCGAGCGACAGCAGCCGTTGCGGAGCTGCCGCGCGTGTCGTTTGGGCGTGGGCTGGTTGATCCATCGGTTATCGGTTTTGGGTTGTTGGGTCCGTTTCGACGAACTTGTAGAGCTGGTCGCCGCGGCGGATCAGCCCCGGGGTGCGGATGGCGCAGAGCTCACCCTGTGAAACCGTCTGACAGGGTTTCCCGTCGGGTCCGTGGAGCTCCGAAAGGGTCTGTTCGGCGACTCCGGTCGTTGCGCCGAGGAAGAAGATCGCATCACCGACGCTGACGGGCGAAGCCTCGACCGCCACCTCCGCCACGGAGAGTTTTTTGTAGAAGTTGACCACCTTGCCGACATAGATCTTGCGCTTTGTGGCCGAAGATCCGTAGGCGGCGCTGTGCTCCACGACAGGCCGTCCGGCGTAATATCCCTCCCAGAATCCGCGGTTGAAGACCTCCCGGAGCCGTTCCTTCAGTCCAGCGGCCAGTTCCGGAGTGTATTCGCCGGCCTCCATGGCCTTCAATGCGCGGTCGTAACACTCCACGACGCGTTTGACATATTCGGCGCCGCGGGCCCGACCCTCGATCTTCAGCACGCGGACTCCGGCTCCGATCATTTTGTCCAGGAAGTCGATCGTGCAGAGATCTTTGGGGGAAAGAACGTAGCGCCCGTCAATATCGAGCTGCGCTCCGGTCTCCTTGTCGGTGACGGTGTATTTTCTGCGGCACAACTGTCGGCATGCGCCGCGGTTTGCCGAGCAGCCGGTTTCGTAGAGCGAGAGGTAGCATTTCCCCGAGATCGACATGCACAGGGCTCCGTGCGCGAACATTTCGATCTGCACCAACTCGCCGCGCGGGCCCCGGATCTCCTCCTCTTCGATACGGCGGTGGATCGCCGCAACCTGCTCCAGCGAGAGCTCGCGGGCCAGCACCACCGTGTCAGCCCATTGGGCATAGAAACGCACCGCCTCGGAGTTCGAGATGTTGCATTGGGTTGAGATATGGACCTCCTGCCCGATCTTCCGGGCGTAGAGAATGGCGGCCATGTCCGAAGCGATGACGGCATCCACGCCGGCGCTTTTTGCGCGGTCGATCACGGCGTGCAGGTCGTCGATCTCCTCCTCGTAGACGATCGTGTTGACGGTCAGATAGCTTTTTACCCCGGCTTTACGGGCTGTTTCGGTGATCGTTTCGAGGTCGTCGAGGGTAAAGTTGGCGGCAGATGCCGAGCGCATGTTGAGCTTCCCGACTCCGAAGTAGACGGCGTCGGCTCCGGCCTGGATGGCTGCGGCCAGCGACTCGTGGGAACCCACGGGTGCCATGATCTCGATATCGGAGCGTTTCATCCTGGTTGTCAGTGTTTGCGACCCATCAGTCCGGCGGCATATTCGCGCATTTGCCGGGTTCGTTCGGGCCCGACCGAGAGGGTGTCGAGGATCGACAGCGCCCGTTCGAAACGCAGGGAGATCTGCTGTTCGGTGAGGCGGGGAATATCGAGCCGGTCGTAGATGGCCTTTACGGTGGCGATCTTCTCCTGGTCGGAGAGTTCCGGATTGCGGTAGGTTGTCCGCAGAATCTCGCGGGTGGGCTCGTCGGCGTGGCTCATGGCCGTGATCATCAGATAGGTCTTTTTCCCTTCAAGGATATCACCGCCGATGGCTTTGCCGAGCCGTTCGTCTCCATAGCTGTCGAGCAGGTCGTCCTGCAGCTGAAAGGCCAGACCCAGTTCGACGGCGAAACGGCGGAGTTTGCGGCAGTCGGCTTCGGAGGCACCTCCGAGAGTGGCGCCGATGACGACCGATCCGGCGAGCAGGACCGAAGTCTTCAGCTCGATCATGTGCATGTATTCGACGACGGATACCTTTGCCTTGTGCTCGAAATCCATGTCGTACTGCTGACCTTCGCAGACCTCGAGGGCCATGGTATTGAAGGTGGCGAGGACCCGCGGGAGGAGTGGTGCCGGGATGGCATTGAGCAGACGGTAGGCGCAGATGAGCATGGCGTCGCCCGAAAGGATGGCGACATTCTGCCCCCATTTGGCGTATACCGAAGGTTTTCCGCGACGCATGGCGGCATTGTCCATGATGTCATCGTGCAGAAGCGTGAAGTTGTGGAAGACTTCGACGGCCGCTGCAGCGGGCAGAGCCTGCTGCACGTTGTCGGAGAAGATGCCGCAAGCCAGAGCCAGCAGCATGGGGCGCAGACGTTTTCCACCTCCGGCCAGGGAGTATCCGATCGGCGCATAGAGGAGTTCGGGCTCAGCCGGGAGTTCGGTCTGTGCCAGATAATTTTCGATGGATTGGAGCAATTGCTCGTTGTTCAGCATGGCGCGGGGTGTTTTTTTGATCAAAACCGATCCAAAAATAGGAAAAAACTTTGGAATGGCCGAATTTTCGCTTAACTTTGAAAGAATGAAATTCAACTTAATCTAAAAATAGGACTATGAAAAAACTCGCAATTGGTGTGGATATCGGAGGAATCAACACCGCATTCGGTCTCGTGGACGAGAACGGCGATCTGTATGCCGAGTCGGTCATTTCGACCAAAAAATATCCCTATGTGGATGATTATCCGGCCTATGTCGAGGAGTTGTGCGATTCGTTGCGAGCCTTGGCGCAGAGCCTGTCGTTCGAGTACGAACTGACGGGTATCGGTATTGGGGCTCCGAATGCCAACTTCCATAAGGGGACGATCGAGACGCCGGCGAATCTGTGGAAATTCCGCGAGGGAGATCCCAATCTGGACGAATCGCGCCGGATCTTTCCGCTGGCCGATGATATCTCGAAACGTTTCAACGGTGTGAAAACGCTGGTGACGAACGATGCCAATGCGGCGACGATCGGCGAGATGATCTACGGCAACGCCAAGGGAATGAAGGATTTCGTGATGATCACGCTCGGAACGGGCCTTGGATCCGGTTTCGTTGCCAATGGCGAGATGATCTACGGTCATGACGGTTTTGCCGGCGAGTTCGGCCATATCGTTGTGGAGCGCAACGGCCGGGAGTGCGGTTGCGGACGTCGCGGCTGCCTGGAGACCTACGTTTCGGCGACGGGTATCAAGCGTACGGCCTTCGAGCTGATGGCCAAGATGAATGTGCCGAGCAAACTGCGCAGCATCGCCTTCGACGATTTCGACGCCTCGATGATCTCGGCGGCAGCCGAGCAGGGAGACCCCATCGCCAAGGAGGCCTTCCGCTTCACGGGAGAGATGCTGGGCCGGGCATTGGCCGACGTGGTGACGATCACCTCACCGGAGGCGATCTTCCTCTTCGGAGGGCTTTCGAAGGCGGGCAAGCTGCTTTTCGAGCCCACGCAGTGGTACATGGAGGAGAACATGCTGTTCGTCTTCAAGAACAAGGTGAAACTTCTCCCGAGCGGTATTCAGGGCAAGAATGCCGCGATTCTCGGAGCTTCGGCGCTGATCTGGCAGGAGCAGGGCCATACGAAATAGCCTCCGGCCGACAGATGGGGTTTTCCGATATCCCGTCCGAAAGAGAAGCCCCTGCAACGTCTCAGGTTGCAGGGGCTCTTTGTCGATGGACGGCCGCATCCGAAAAAAGAGGCTGTCGGTCCGTTGGAACCGACAGCCTGTGGAATGTGTTTTTGCGTTTTGTGTACGCCTATTTCATGACTACCTGGGTCTGCCCGATCAGACGCCCTTCACAGTAGAGCTCGATTGAATAGGTCCCGGCGGCAAAACCCGTGGAGTTGAAGTAGATGCCCACTTCGAGATCCTGGTTCTGATAATCGACCTCACGCATGGCGGAGTAGCTGAGCCGTTCGCCTTCGAATTCGAAGGTCGGCATCTGCTCGGTGGTCAGCACATAGCCGTCGGGAGAGGTGATCCGTACATAGACGGCCTTGTTCCCGGGGGTTGCGAGTTCGTTGGCCGAGAGGACGAAGTCCACGCGCAACCGGGCGGCGTTTTTGATCCTCGATACGAGTTTGCTGTTATCGTTCAGAGCTGCAAGACGGATGTCGCGTGCCCGGAGGACGGCTCCGACCTTGACCTTGTTGTCGAGTTCTGCGGCTTTTTCCTCGGCCATCTCGGCACGCAGACGGGCCGAAGAGATCTCCTTGCGGTATCCGACGTTCTCCTTGATGAGCTGTTTGTTGAGGGTATTGAGCGAATCGATCTGGCGGACATATCCCTTCATGATGGTGCGCAGCGTACCGACCTCCTTTTCATACTGCTTGATCTTGGCGAGGTTCCACGAGCGCTCCTTTTTGAGCCGGGTCATGAGCGAATCGGCGCGTCCGCGTTCGATATCGAGGTTGCGTGAGATCGAATCGTTGGAGATCTGGAGGTTGTCGAAATCGGTCATCAGACGTCCCAGATCGTTCTGGATCGAGTCGCGGTCGGCCTGCAGGAGTCTGTTATCGATCATCTGTTGGCGGTGGATCCCGAAATAGAGGGCCGAGATGGCCACCAGAATGACCGAGAGAATGATGATGACGATTCGATATCCGCGGATCGATTTTCCGGCATCGGGCTGCGGAGTCGTGTAGTCGTCGTCATCTTCGAATTCCGAAGGGTCGTATCCCTGTCTGTTTTCCATAGGTGATCGGTTTTGTCGGTTCCCGGATGGCGGATCGTATCCGTTTCGGACTGTTGCCGTTTCCGCAACCCTCCGCATTCCGGACCGGGGTGTTGTCTAACTGGTTACAAAGATAAGCAAAAAACCGGAAACTGAAAGCCGCTTCGGCCGATACTTTGCAAAAGGGCCCTCATCCCGGGCATCCGAAGCCCGGCCGGTTATCGGATCAGGCTTTTCACCGGATATTTAAGCCCCTTGTATCCCGAAATATAGGCCTGGATGCTGCCGATTTTGACCGGGGACTCGATATAGAGCGGTATTTTGTTGTCATCGTCCGAAACCCAGATGGTAAAGATCGTACCGTCGGTGAATGAATAACCTTCGGTGGTTCCCAGCTGGCATTCGAACTTCAGGGTGCGGAATTTACCCATGTTTCGGATCTTCTTGTTCTCGCGCCCCAGGTAACGGTAGTGAATGTGCTTGATGGTATCCTGGAGGATCATCTGCAGGGTACCGGGCTCTCCGACGCGGAAATCTTCGGCCTCGGCCGACCGGAGGTTGAAGAAGAGCGAGATGGCATCCATGCTCTCGTTTGTCAGCGCCATCTGCTTCTCCTGGAAGGGCCGTTGGCGGCTTCTCCAGCGGGTGTGAACCGTCGAATCGGGCCAGAGGTAGGTATAATAACTCTGGAAGGTGTATTCGCCTTCGTGGATGTCGCTTACGAAACGCACGGGACGCAACGTCTCTTTGTCGATCCATACGGTATAGATGTCTTCGAGGTTGTAAAACCACCGGTAGGTTGGCAGCGTTCGTCCGATTCCTTCGACCTTGTAGCGGGTCGTTCCGTCGATCTGTTCTTCGGAGGTCCGGACCTCGACGGCTCCGACCTCGGTATTGGGGAACATCTTGGCCTTGTAGCTCACGCGGTAGAAGAGCTCTTCGCCCGGATGGTAGAGTTGTGCGGCGAGAGGTCCGGCCGCCGTCAGGAGAAGTATGGCGAGAATAAAACGTTTCATGATGACAGAGATGAGTCTTTTCGGGGTTAACGTTGATTTGGGGTTTTATATTACGAAATGCGGGAAAAATCGAGCTCTTCGCGTCCCGAATAGCGCTTGCGCAGAGCCTCCAGCCCCTGGTTTTCGGGTTGTGAGAGTTTCGGGTCGGCAGCCAGAATCGCTGCGGCGGCTTCGCGTGTGACGGTGAGGATCTGTACGTCGGCCGTGGGGCTTGCGATCTTCAGGTCAAAGGCCATGCCGCTCTGGGGCGTTCCGTTGATGTCCCCGGCGCCGCGGAGTTTGAGGTCGAGTTCGGCGAGTCGGAATCCGTCATTCGTCTCGCACATGGCGTCGAGGCGGGCCCGGGATTCGCGCGAGAGTTTTTCGCCGGACATGAGGATGCAGTAGGACTGTTCGCCGCCGCGTCCCACGCGCCCGCGCAACTGGTGCAGCTGCGAGAGTCCGAACCGCTCGGCCGATTCGATGACCATGACCGTGGCGTTCGGGACGTCGACACCCACCTCGATGACCGACGTGGCGACCAGAATCTGCGCCTCACCCTCCTTGAACTGGCGCATCGACTCCTCCTTGTCGGCGGGCTTCATCTTGCCGTGACAGATCGCCGTGACGTACTGCGGCAGGGGAAAGTCGCGCGAAATGGCCTCGTATCCGTCCGTGAGATCCTTGTAGTCCATCGCCTCGGACTCCTTGATGAGCGGGTAGACGACATAGACCTGACGTCCCTTGGCGATCTCCTGGCGCATGAATCCGAAGAGTTTCAGCCGGGCGGCATCCGTATAGTGATAGGTCTTGATCGGGCGGCGTCCGGGCGGGAGTTCGTCGATCACCGAGACGTCGAGATCACCGTATAGAGTCATGGCCAGCGTGCGGGGGATCGGCGTGGCGGTCATCACGAGGATGTGGGGCGGCTGTGCGTTTTTGGTCCAGAGGCGGGCGCGCTGTTCGACGCCGAAACGGTGCTGTTCGTCGATGACCACGAATCCGAGGTTTGCGAACTGCACGCGGTCCTCGATCAGCGCATGGGTGCCGATCAGGATGTCGACCTCGCCCGAGGCGATCCCTTCGAGGGCCTGGCGGCGCTCGCGGGTTTTGGAGGCACCGGTGAGGATGGCCACCCGTACGGGCAGCCCGTCGAGCATCTTGCTGATGGTGGCGAAGTGCTGCCGGGCGAGGATCTCCGTGGGGGCCATCATGCAGGCCTGGAATCCGTTGTCGACGGCCAGCAGCATCGACATCAGTGCCACGAGGGTCTTGCCGCTGCCGACGTCGCCCTGCAGCAGGCGGTTCATCTGGAATCCCGAGACGGTGTCGCGGCGTATTTCGCGGATAACGCGCTTCTGGGCGCCGGTGAGCGGGAAGGGGAGCTTCTCGTTGTAGAAGGTGTTGAAGACGCCGCCGACCTTCGGGAAGAGGAATCCGTCGCTCTTCGCCAGGCGGGCCGTGCGGCGCTGCTGGATGTTGAGCTGTACGCCGAGCAGTTCGTCGAACTTCAGCCGGTACTGGGCCTGTCGGAGGAGCTCCTGCGACTGCGGGAAGTGGATGTTGTAGAGTGCCTCGCGCAGCGGGATGAGCCCGTAACGGGTGCGGAGTGGCTCGGGCAGCGGATCGGTGATGCGGTCGCGGACGATCGCCCAGGCGTTGCAGACGATCTGATACATGCCCTTCGTGCCGAGGACGC
>CALUJN010000020.1 GCA_944320985.1 uncultured Alistipes sp.
CGTCCCACTTGAGCCCCTCGTCGATGCGCTCCTGGACGAAGGCCGACAACCAGTGCTGCAAATCCGGGTCGACGGTGATCTGCTCGATCAGCGCATCGGCGCTTTTTGTGAGTACGGACGCGGTTTCAATCTCGACGTTGTAGTTCAGATCGATGCCCAGCTCCTTGATGAAGGCGCGCAGGATGCGTTGGAAAAAGGTGTCGATCGTCAGAACCGTGAAGCGCGAATAGTCGTGGAGGATCTTCGAGCGGGCTTCGGCGGCGCGTTTGCGGATGGTGCGTTCGTCGAGCGAGAGTTCGCGGCAGAGATCCTTCAGATAGGGGCTTTCGTCGCCCGAGGCCAGGTGGTGAATCTCCTTCAGGATGCGGGATTTCATCTCCTCGGTGGCCTTGTTGGTGAAGGTCACGGCAAGGATATGTCGATAGAGCTCGGGCTCTTCGATCACGTCGTGGACATATTTGTATGCCAGCTGATAGGTCTTTCCCGAGCCGGCGCTGGCATTGAGAATCTTCGCTCTCACTGTTCGGAAATTCGTTTTCGACAGGTAAAAGTACGAAACAAAACCCGAAATTTGCAAGATTTTCGTAAATTAGCGCATCAAAACAGTACCGAGCATGAAAAGAATCTTTTTGACCTTGCTGACGCTGGCCGGTTTTGGGGCGGCGCAGGCCCAGACAACTGCCGGGAGCGGCGAACAGCGCGAATGGCTCCCCTCGTTCACGGCCGTGGAGGTTGCGGCACCGCTCGATATCCGCTTCATCCGGGTTCCCGACACGGAGGCACCGAAGATCATCTACGATACGAAGGGTTCCTATACGACGCGTTTCCGTTTCGAGGTGCGCGACCGGGTGCTTACGATTTCGGAGCGTCCCGATTCGCGTCGTTCCGAGCGCACGCAGGTGAAGGTCTACTATAATTCGCTCGAGCGCATAGCCATTGCCGATGCCGTGGCACAGTTCGACAGCACGCTGGTTGCCACGGTTCTCGACCTGACGATCGGCGGCATGGCGCAGGTGACGGCCGATCTCGACGTCAAGGATCTCAAGCTCGAACTCACGGGCAAGAGCCATGCTTCGTTGCGGGGTTCGGCGCGTTATCTGTGGCTGTTCCTCTCGACGGGAGGTTTGGATGCCGGGGCTTTGGAGACGATGTCCGCCCAGGTCAACGTCACCAGTTCGGGTTCCGCCTCGCTGTGGGTCACGGACCGTTTCGAGGGGCGCACCTCGACGGGCGGCAAGATCTCCTACAAGGGCTCTCCGACCATCATCCGCGGAGGCGAGAAGTTTATGGGCGGCGACATCACCCGGACCGGGGAGTAATACGGTGCAGCCGCATGTAGGATCATGAAGGGCTTTCTGTACGAAGTGGCGGAGGATCTCTATGCCCGCTACGGAGAGGAACTTGCACAGCGTGCGGTGCTCTTTCCGTCGCGCCGTGCGCGGCTGTTTTTCATCGATGCGCTGTCGCAGATCGCCAAACGTCCGATGTGGCAACCCGCCTGGGTGACGATCGACGAATTGATGAGCGAAATTTCGAGACTTCGGAGCGGCGATCGCGTGCGTCTCATCACGGAACTGTACAAGATCTATTCGGAATACCACGCCGAGGCCTTCGACAAGTTCTATTTCTGGGGCGACATGCTCCTGACGGACTTCGACACGATCGACAAGTATGCCGTGGATGCCGACCAGCTCTTCCGCAACATCACCGATATCAAGGAGCTTGAGGCCGACCTCTCCTACCTGACGCCGCGCCAGCTTCAGATCCTGCAGTTCTGGTCCACCCTGGGCCCCGAGGCGGACCTTTCGGCCGAGAAGCGTCGTTTTCTGGCCATCTGGAAGACCCTGGGCCCGATCTATCGTCGATTCCGCGAACGCCTCACGGCATTGGGCATCGCCTATGGGGGCATGATCCAGCGTGCCGCGGCCGACCGTATCCGAAGCGGAGCATACACCTTCCCCGAGAAGCGCCGTTATGTCGTGGCGGGCTTCAACGCCCTGTCGGAGTGCGAGAAGACGCTCTTCCGCTTCCTCTCCACGGCGGCCGAAACCGATTTCTACTGGGATTACGACTCCTATTACAAGGATGCTGCGGAACAGGAGGCGGGGATGTTCGTTCGGGAGAATGTCGTTCAGTTTCCGTCCCGTGGCAGAATTACGCACGATAACTTCTCCTCGGAGAAGGAATTGACCTCGGTGGCTGCGGTGTCGAATGCCGTGCAGTGCAAGGCTGCGGCGGGCATCCTGCGGGAACTGGCCGCCGCGGGGCCGCTCGACAAGAGAACGGCCGTGGTCCTTACCGACGAGAATCTGCTCCTGCCGCTGCTCTATGCATTGCCTCCGGAGGCGGGCCGGGTCAACGTCACGATGGGCTATCCCCTGCGTACGAGCCTGGCCTATACCTTCATCGAACGCCTCGTCGAACTCCAGAACCACCGCCGCCGCAAGGGGGAGGGGTGGAGTTTCTACCACGCCGATGTCGTGGGCATACTCTCCCATCCTTACGTCTCGGAGTGCGATTCCGCGCTGACGCGCCGGATGCAGGAGGAGATCGTCCGCGAGCGTCGCATCTCGATCGATGCCGCGTGGCTGTCGCGCAACGATCTGCTGTCCGGCATCTTTACGGAGGCCGTTACGTGGCACGATCTGTCGGACTGGCTGCTGCGCGTGATCGCCTCCGTGGTCCGCATCCCTTACGAAGGGGCTGACGCACGCCAGCGCGTGGAGTTCCTGGCTGTTATCGCCGAGGAGATTACCAAATTGCGCAACTCGCTGGATGAATGCGATATTGAGTTGACTTCGGAGATCTATGTGTCGCTTTTGAGACGGCACCTTCAGACGTTGCGCATCCCCTACGAGGGGGAGCCGCTCGAAGGACTCCAGGTGATGGGGATCCTCGAGACGCGCAACCTCGATTTCGAGAACGTCATCCTGCTCTCGATGAACGACGACAACTTCCCGGGCAACCACATGGCCCAGGCGTCGTTCATCCCCTACAACCTGCGCTCGGCCTATGGGCTGCCCACACCCGAGCACCACGAAGGGGTCTATGCCTACTATTTTTATCGGCTGTTGCAACGGGCACGGCGGGTCTGGATGCTCTACTGTTCGCATGCCGACGACAAGTCGACGGGCGAGCCGAGCCGCTATATCTACCAGCTGGACTACGAAAGCGGATTTCCGCTCCACAAGGTGGAGGTGGGCGTGGACGTGAATCTGGCCCGCACGGAGCCGATCGAGGTAGCGAAGGACGAGGCGGTGATGCGTCGTCTGGAGCGCTTCACCGATCCCGATTCGAAGGCGACGCTCTCGCCGACGGCCTTTTGCCGTTACGTGGCCTGCCCGCTGCGCTTCTATTTCCATTCGGTGGCGCGGCTGGAGACCGACGACGAGATTGCGGAGGAGGTCGACGCCCCGATGTTCGGAACGATCCTCCATGCGGCGCTGCAGAAACTCTACACGCCGCTTGTCGGGGAGCACCACCCGGGCGGGACGCTGCAGGCCCTGCTCCGTACGGGCCGGGTGGCGGAATCCGTCGAAGCCTCGATCAACGAGAACTACCTGAACGATCCGCAGGCCACGTCGGACGACTATACGGGGAATCTGCTGCTGGTCCGGGATATCGTCATCCGCTACCTGCGGGGAGGCGTGATGCCCTACGATGCGGCGCACGATGGCTTCACGGTGCAGGGGCTCGAAGAGGAGGTGGCCTATGGGCTCGATTTTGTCGCGGCGGGGCGTACGCTGCGCATGAAGTTTGCCGGCATTGCGGACCGCATCGACCGGCTGGACGACGGGACGTTGCGTGTGGTGGACTACAAGACCGGAACACCGCACCTGGAGTTCGCCGGAATCGGGAATCTCTTCCACGGCGAGGGAAAACAGCGCCTTCCGAACATTCTCCAGACGCTGCTTTATGCCATGATGCTCTATCGCACGCGGGGGCTGGATGCCGAACCGACCCTCTATTACGTGCGGGCCATGCATCGATCCGATTACGACCCGACGCTTCTCGATGCGGAGTTGGGGGTTCGTGGCGGGCGTTATACGCTCTATGCGGAACGCTTCGAGGAGCTGGTCCGTGCGACGCTTGCGGAGATGTACGATCCGGCCATACCGTTCCGGCAGTGCGCGGATGCGGATACCTGCCGTTTCTGCGATTTCAACCTCATCTGCAAACGGTAATCCGCACCGGGATCTCCGGGAACGCCTCATCAGCCTCTTTTTGGAGCGGATTTTGGAGTCCGGGAAAAAAGTGTAACTTTGTAAGAGAATCCTTAACACCTCACGCACGATGAAAACGCGAAGATTCCGGACCCTGAGTCTGCTTGTGGTGCTTCTGACCGCTCTGGTGCTCTCATCCTGTGCCGTGCGCCCCATTGGACCGCGCCCGCCGCGCCGACCGCCCCACGAGGCTCCGCCTCCTCCCGGCCACCGGCCGCCGCAGCCCGGACCTCAAAGACCCGGGAAACCACCCAAGAAGCCCAAGAAGCCCAAGAAACAGAAGCCGCCCACACCGCCCAAGCGGTATGACGATCCGCGCTTCTGACCCTGCGATCCGCCGTGTTGCGAGTCGGACTCTCCGAGGATGAGACCCGACCATAGGGTTGTTGCGGCTGTTGCGGCCGTATGCGGCAATGAAAACGCCCGGAATGGATCCATCCCGGGCTCGTTTTGTCTTGTTTCCAGGGGCTCAGAGCTTGACGACGAAGTAGCCGGCGCCGCTGCGTCGTGCCGCCTCGATGCCGATGGGCGAGTCTTCGAAGATGAGCGTTTCACGCGGCGAACATCCTTCGCGGCGCATCACCTCCAGAAAACAGTCCGGAGCGGGCTTCGGCCGTTCGATATCCTCTCCCGAGAGGATGCCGTCGACCCGTCCGAGGGGGCATTCCGTGTCCGATTGCTCCGAAACTCTTTCTCCATCGGTCTGCGGTCTGTTGTCGGGACTTTCGGCCCGGGGGCCACCGATGCCGAGATGCCGCATCACGTTGTCGATGTTGGCGCGGCTGCCTGTCGAGACCACCCACACGCGCCCGCCCTGGCTTTGGAACTGCCGGCAGAAATCCCACAACGGCCGGTTCAGTCGCACCGTGTCGAAAAACGAGGGATAGAGGGCGATCTTGCGCAGCCGCAGCCGTTCGCGTTCGGCCGGATCCCCGATTCCGTAGCGGGTCAGGAACTCCTCGCACCGCATTCCGAAGTAGTTGGAGACATACTCCTCTTCGGTGAGGGGATAACCCGACTCTCCGAGCGCAGCCAGATAGGCCAGGGTATTTGCCCGGCGGGTGTCGGCGAGCGTTCCGTCGAAGTCGAGCAGTAGCAGGCGGATGCGGGTATCGTTGTCTGCGGGAGCCATCAGTCGAAGGATTGCATGCCCGACTGGGCCAGACGCATCAGCCGCTGGTACTGGCTCGGGGTGAGTTCCATGAAGAAATAATGGATCGGATCGACGCGCATGCCGTCCTTGCGGACCTCGTAATGGAGATGGGGGGCCAGCGAGAGTCCGGTATCACCCGAGAGGGCGATGATATCGCCGCGGCGGACGCTTTGGCCTTTTCGGACGTCGATCTTCGAGAGGTGGCTGTAGGAGGTTTCGTAGCCGTTTCCGTGGTCGATCACGATGGTTTTCCCGCGTGTGGAGCTGCGTGTCGACACTTCGCGGACCACGCCGTCGGCCGTGGCGAAGACGCGCGAGCCTTCCGGAATGGTGTAGTCAACGCCCTGATGGGCCTGCAGGGTCTTGAAGAAGGGGTGGATGCGCATGCCGTAGGAGGCGGTCAGCAGGGTGAGCTGCTTGTTGATGACCGGCTGAATCGACGGAATCCGGTCGCAGCCCCGGCCCACGGTGTCGATCCGTGCCTGGAGCTGCAGATAGGAGTCTCCAAGTTCCGAGAGTCGTTGTTCCATTTCGAGAACCCCCTCTTTCAGTTCGCGTTTGAGCTGGCGGGTCGAGCGTCCGACGATTTTTTCGTAGGTGGCGGCCTGCCGCTCTTCGAGTTCGGCATCGAAGTCGTAGGGTTCCGATTCAAAGAGAATGCGGAAGACGTTCCGGTCGCGTTCGGAGAGGTTGTTGAGGACGCTTGCCAGGGTGTCGTAACGTTGTACGAGGGTGTTGTATTCGTTTCGGAGCCGGTCGGTGGAATGCTTGAGCTGGTGCTCGAAGGGGGTGTCGAAGAAGATCGAGAAGCCGATGTAGTAGAGCACGGCCACCCCGAACCACACGAAGAGGTGCACCGTGGCGCTGATCATGCGCTGCTTGCGTCGTTTGCGCCTGCGGAGGCGTTCGAGATCCTTTTTTCCGGCCATGGTCAATACTTTTCGAAATTGGTTTCGCGCAGGTTCTCCATCAGTCGTTCGTACTCTTCGGCCGACATGTCGCGGTTGAAGTAGTTGATCGGGTTGACGGGGATTCCCTTGTGGATCACCTCGTAGTGGAGGTGGGGGCCTGTCGAGCGACCGGTGTTTCCGGTGCGGGCGATGATCTGTCCGCGGACGACCGAATCGCCGGGCTTGACGAGTACGTCGCTCAGGTGGGCGTAACGGGTTTTGTATCCGAATTCATGGTTCAGCAGCACCTGGTGTCCGTATCCTCCGTTATATCCGGTTTCGGAGGCGATCTCGACCACGGCGTCGCCCGTGGCGTAGACGGGGGTCCCGCGGTCGCAGCCGAAATCGACTCCGGTGTGGGCGATCACACGGTGCAGCACGGGGTGGAAGCGTCGCGGCGTGAAGGCTCCGATGTGGTTGTTGTGCAGGGCCTTGCGGTCGATGGGCCAGATGGCCGGAACGGCCGATGCGAGCTGTTCCTTGTTGCGGGAGAGCTGTTGCAACTCATCCATCGAAACCGATTCGAGGTAGAGCGTGCGGGCCAGAGCGTCGAGTTGGCGCCAGGTTCCGATCATCAGCGGGGCATAGTCATCGTCGGCCATCGGGGCGTACTTCGAATCGGGGTAGGTGTTCCAGACGCCGGGGATCGAGAGCGTGTCGGTCGAGAAGAGCGAGCGGTAGACGTAGCTGTCGCGGTGGCGGATCTCGTCGACGCGGCGCTGGGCTGCACGGATGCGGTCCTGCAGGATGCGGTAGCGGATTACCATTTCGCGGTTGTCGCGCAGGATGCGGTACATCTTGGGCGTATAGAAGAAATAGGAAAAGAGGACGTTGACGATCGACACGAGGATGAATCCGATGAGGATTTTGCGGATCAGGCGGTATGTTTTCAGCCGAAAGGGGGCCGTCACGACGTCTCGGGTCAGGACCTGTGCCTCGTGTGTGAGCTCGCCGGCTCCGTGCCGGAGCGCCTCTCTGTCGAATCTGTGCCCTTTTTGGCCCATTGCGGAAAAATCTCTTGCTGCAAAGTGCAAATTTAGTTTAAAATGTGTAATTTTGCAACCCGATACAGGAACGGGAAAACAGGATAAATCGATATACGATGGAGTCAAATAAAATCAGACAGGCCTTTCTGGACTTTTTCGAGTCGAAGGGTCACACAATTGTCCCTTCGGCCCCGATGGTGGTGAAGGGCGATCCCACGCTGATGTTCACCAATGCGGGCATGAACCAGTTCAAGGACATCTTCCTGGGCAATGCGCCGCGCAAGTATCCGCGTGCGGCCGATACGCAGAAGTGCCTTCGCGTGTCGGGCAAACACAACG
>CALUJN010000021.1 GCA_944320985.1 uncultured Alistipes sp.
CCCCGGTTCCTCTTTTTGCCAGATTCATCCCGGCCCGTATCCCGAAAATATTTTTCTGGTAATTGTGTTGTACGCTTACTTTCTGTGGACGGGGTGATTTTTCGCGGATTGTTGTTGCGGGTTTAACCCTTTTTTGCTGCAAATCCTCTTTCACAATTTTGTCCACTTCGGACATTTCGTAGACGAATATGCTTCCGTCTTGCGTCTGAACCTTAACGCTTTGTCCGGGAATCTGCTCGATCACAACTCCTTTGATTGCGCTGCCGTTTTTCAAATAGACGACCTCCTGATACTGCTGTGCAGCAGCGGGCATGGCAAAGCTAATAAGGGCTACCAATGCCAAGATGAAAATTCTTTTCATTTTCGTTGTTTATAAGCCCCTTGCAACTCCTATTCGGGATTATTAAATAAAGAAAGTGTGGAGTTGTTAGTTTATCGTACTGGAGGCTCTGGTAAGCCATTGGACAAATAAACAATACCCCACACTTGGGCAGTATATCGGAATGATATAGCTACACAAGTGATGAGTGTTTGTATTGCTTATCCCTGTCCTTAAAATTTACCAGATTTCCAGTACAGGATGAAGCTAAACACTTTCATCAATCAATATGTTACTATCCATTGGATAGTGACACAAAGTTAGAAAATGTTTCTTAAAATACAACGCACTCGCGGGGTATTGTAAAAGCTAATTTCGATTAAAAAATCTTGAAAATCAAGATTGCCTTATAGATTCATAATTTACAGGGAAACCAGATCTCTTATAAGATCGATTTTTGTATACCTGGATGTTGTTTTTATTTATGAGATCAGTTCAAAATAACTCATTTTGATTTATTTTATATATATAATATTAAGGCAATATGAGTTACTTTAATTTCATAACACTCCCGGCCAGTTTAAATTTGTCAATGATATGAGGGATCTCGACATGATTCTTGCCTAAATATTTTTGCGATTGATAATCTTCTACGCGATAATAATTCCTTCCTGTGACGCAATTCTTGCCTCTTTTAAGGGTGCAGAAACTTTGTAAATAGCTTACAGCAGTGGCCGGTTTCTTAATGATTTTCAAACCCGATGCATTGAAGATTGCAACCATGTGTTCGTAGATCTTTTCTGTGGAATACCGTTCTCCTGGTTTAAAATAACTCTGTATAAGAGTTCGAAATGGATGTTCTTGATCCAGCGCGTTGAACAACACCGCATTGTAAAATCCCCGAAACCATTTATTGTCTTTATCTCTCGCCTCTGACAATATGTCAACAAGGTATTCATGGGGTGCATAATCCATTAATTGATAAAAGCGGGAAATAAAAACTTTTAGCTCTCTTGAAGCGATCCTTTCGACTTGTGCCATCAGATTTTTACTCATACTTCCGTCTGCGATACGGTCTTTCAAGAGTCGTGCACATTCGTCGATATTTGCATTTTGAATTGCTTTTAGTTCATCACTAACCGCAATCTCAATAGCCTGTTGTTTATTGGAATATGGCTCTTCATCATTGGTAATTTCAAGAATCTCGCAATCTTGTTCCAGGGCTGTTATAATAGCTCTTGCATCAAAGTACAATTGAGACCGGAGCCGAATAAATTCTTCAAGAGCATCTAAATTGAGATACGAGATAGTCAATTTTTCCTCTATGTTATAGCGTACTAATGAAATCGGGACACTGCCTCCATATGAAACTTTCCATCCTGAAACTTGATTCACAACGGATCGGACGGCATTGGCATGTAGTACATCGTTATAATTTGCTATCCCGAGGTTCATTAAATCAAAAAGTTTGATGATCCACTCTGCGCAGGCTATATTATGTTGTTTGTCAAATTTCTTTTCGCCTGTTTGTCTGGCGCGGATGTCATAAATGAACCGCTCGCTCAACAATCCATCTTTATGGCGGCATCTGCCGGCTATCTGTAATAATTTCTCGGGAGACAATAGCGTATAAAGATATCTTGTATCCGATACGGATATGAGGTGGTATCTATCTTCGATGTCTATGCCTGTGAAAAAGGTACAACTTAAAAAGGTTATTTGTTTGTTTAAATGAGTTCCTATTTCTTTTTGTGGATAATATTCACCCGCCTGTTGTTCGCTCTGGCTACTGCACCATATTTCGCATTGACCTTTCAACTCATCCGGTAATAACTCAATGATTACGCGCATGGAGGATACTGAATTGTAGGCTACGACAATTTTGTCTTCCGGATATTGTCGTGTGATTTGTTTCAATGTTTTAGCCACCGAGCCTGCAATATTCAATGTTCGTATCATATGGATAGGCCGACGGATGAATTGCTCGTATTTTACATCGATTAAAGGTAAATCAGCTAATCGAGGATCGGAAAATGGTCGAATTGTTGCAGAAACCAGACAACGATTCCGTTCCGGGAATCGAAAGAAGTAGTCGATAACATCCTCTAATGCCGGTCGATATACGCCATCTGTTTGATAGGAATCGATTTCATCAATCATGATATGCCATTTTCCCAAATTAAGGGGTAAATACTCCATTAATCTGGGTAAACTGTCTGCCACGACCAGAATTTTTTTGTGTGGAATCTCCGTGTTGCTTAAATAGGCTCGAATCTTTTCCGCAGATACTTTCTGTATATTACCTATTGCGCTGCCTACATAGAGATACTTTTCTGTTCCATCGGGAGCTATCCCTTTTCGATATTTTTCATAAGCCAAACTTCTGGTAGGGCAGACTACGATACAATTATTTTCTGCCGTTAAAGCCAGAGTGGTAGCCCCGATGCCTGTAACGTTTTTTTGATTATACCGTATGGGAGTTGGCGAAATACATCGCTAAACCTTTTGGTGTTATCTTTGATGAGAACTTCTAGGGAATCCAGCCTGTTTTCTGTGGTTTTATTAGGGTGCAGGCGGTATTCGATACCGGGAACATCCAAGACTTCTGCATTGTTGATTATGCATTTTACAACAACATGATCTTTCTCCTCCGTTTCAAATTGGTAACGAGGATCGTCTATCTGTCTGGCTTCATTTGCCAGCATGCAAAGGACTATAGTTTTTCTTGCTTCCATATATGAAAAATTATGTTCCGAGCTCTCCCTCCTCTCTCGGAACGGTTAGAAAAGATTGTCTGTGCTCTCACCGCAGACAATCTCAATACTCAAACTGTCTTGATTTAATCAAGATCAGGATAGAAGAACCATGTTTGGTCCCTTTTTAGATATATACAAGATAAGCAAAATTTTTATAAAATCCAAATATTTTAATGATTATTTTGTTGTAAATCAGCGTTTTTATGCAGAAGTTGATTTTCCAGTCGTCCGATGTGGTTGCTGATATTTTTATTCAGAACCTGCGCATATGAACGTTGTGTGACCGATATGTCGGAATGCCCCAGCAACTTGCTTACAACTTCTATGGGGACATCATTGTACAGCAAGATGGTTGTAGCAAAAGTTTTGCGGGCTGTATGATGCGTTAATTTTTTATCGATACCTACGATGTCTGCGATTTCCCGCAAGTAAGAGTTGATTTTTTGATTGGAGATTCGAGGTTGAACATAATTGCCTACTTGGCAATGTTCCCGGAACCAAACGATCAATTGTTCCGCTTGTGGGAGCAAAGGAATTGAAATTTCACGGTCTGTTTTCTGACGAATCAGTGCTATCCAGTTCCTGCCGTCAAATCCTTTTGCGATATGTTTGGGTTGCAGAGCCTGTGCTTCATGGTAGGCTAATCCCGTATAGACCGAGAAAAGATAAATGTTCTTGACTGTTTCCAGCCGCATCTGTACGAAATGAAAATCTTCCAACTTGTGGAGCTCTTCCTGGGTGAGAAAGACCAACCTTTTTTGCTCTTTTAGAGGCTTGTATTCGACGAACGGGTCTTGTTGGATATAATTTGCATCGGAACGCATAATTGACCATCTGGCGCACCCTTTGCATGATCTTGTTGATGGTGATGGCTTTCAGCCCTCGTTCCATGAGTGCTTCTTCAAACTGCTTTATGAACCGGTAGTCCACATTTCGAATCGGAATATCTTGTAAGCCATATGTAATCTATATATATCGTTCAACATGGGCAAATACTTCACGGAATTTCTGCCATGTCGCAGGTGAATATTCTTTGCCTATGAGTTGTGCCATTTTGTCCAGACGTTCCCGGAAAATCCCGCACAACGTATGATTTTCTACTGTTTTTTGTTTATAAAGGGCATAGATCTCTCCAAGCGATACGTTGCCGTCTGCTTCATATAATCTGCGCTCAATTCCTTTAAGTTCAATTGTGATGTCTTGCAGACGACGATTTATCAGTACGGCATCTTCTGATGTGCCCCGAACGCATTGAGCCTCTTTATCCCACAATCCGGGGACGACATAAAGACCTGTTGAGAATTGCTGACGTTCCGTGCCGTCTGTTGTTAATTTACAGTAGATCGGGGCAGTACCCCTTCGATTCTTTTTAAATTCGTAGAGATAGTAAGTGATTCGCAGTATTTCGATCATAGTTTACAGACTGTTTTGTAACTTGTTGAAATACCTTCTTTTACAAGTCTGGAATACAACTTTTCCTAAAATGAGACTTGTATTCCAACGAACCCCTGAATATCCCGATTCTCTGCCCTAATATTAAAATATTTTAAATATAATGAATTTTATTATCCGTTGATTATTAGGGATTTGACTGTTTGTGGGATATGAAAAAAGAGGTTAAACATTGCTGTTTAACCCCTTTTGGTAGCGGGAGAGAGACTTGAACTCTCGACCTCATGATTATGAATCATGCGCTCTAACCAGCTGAGCTATCCCGCCATCGCTGAATTGCGAGTGCAAAGGTAATGGAAAAATCCAAACCTGCAAAATATTCGGAAGAAAAATCGTGCGAAAAACTTCCGATGCGAGCTCTTGGCATTGATTTTGAGCGTGGTGCAGGAAATCGAAAATCAATGACAACTTCCGAATCCAAACCGCTGAAGCCCGCAAACTGGCTGGGCATCCTGAAACTTGTTGCCGGCGTAACGCTGCTTGTGGCCCTTTCGTGGGAGATCATCGCCGGGGATCATATCCATCTCTCCACGACTTATCTGACGATCCAGTTCTTCGTCTGTGTGATTTTTCTCTACGATTTTCTCCTCCGTCTGCTGCAGTCCGGATGCAAGGGTCGTTTTTTCCTCCGGCATCTGTTCTATCTGCTGATCTCGATTCCCTATCTGACGCTGTTGTCCTGGACGGGTATTCGGATGACTCATGACTGGGGAATTCTGGTCGGATTGATCCCGCTGTTACGGGCCTTTCTGGCGATGTTCATCATCGTGCAATGGATGGTCCGCGGGAAAAACCGCATGCGGTGGCTCTTTGCGGCCTATATTTTTACGGTGGTAGTCTTTACCTACATCTCGGCTCTGATCTTCTATGATTACGAAGTGCTGGTGAATCCGAAACTGCAGGGTTTTGGAAATGCCTTGTGGTGGGCGTGGATGAATGTCACGACGGTTGGTGCTGCGATCTTCCCGGTCACGGCCGTCGGGAAGGTGGTTTGTGTACTTCTGCCGTCGCTCGGCATGATGTTTTTTCCGATCTTTACGACCTATATTCTTCAGGAATATGTTGCCGGAAACTCCTCCGAGGGGGACAACACGCCTCAATCATGACTCTTATAAATATTAAACATCCCCCTCGATTCGAGGGGGATGTTGTTGAAACGGTCATTTCCGCTGCTCTTTCAGCAGGTCGCGGATTTCGGTCAGCAGCAGCTCCTCTTTCGAGGGGGCGGGCGGTGCGGGCGGGGTCTGCGTCTTCTTTTTCATCAGCCGGTTCATGAGTTTGACCATCAGAAAGACGCAAAAGGCCAGGATGGCGAAGTCGACGCACTGCTGGATGAAGGCGCCGTAATTCCAGTAGATGGGTTCCACGGGTGCGGCCTGTGCTGCAGTGTCGCTTCCGGCGACGAGCCCTTCGACGGAGTGCATGGCTCCGGAGGTGACGTCGCGGACCTTCGAGATGTCGAGCCGCAGTTGCGAAAAGTCCGTGTTGCCGATCAACGCGCCGATCGGCGGCATGAGGATGTCGTTCACGAGCGAGGAGACGATCTTGCCGAACGCCCCTCCGATGATTACGCCGACGGCCATGTCCATGACATTGCCTTTGAGGGCGAACTCTTTGAATTCCTTGAAGAAAGCCATATCTGACAGTTTAAAGTGTTGTACGGGTTCCGCGGACGGACCGGTTGTTCCGGCGGCAGGAACAAAAATAGGGAAAATTTCCGAATCACGAAATGCTCCGGCAAGATGCGTGCCTTGTTTCGAGTGCCGGGTCCGGTGTTTTCCGGAATTCGGACATGGTTGCGGGGATTCCGCTGCGGGGAATGCGCCGGAAAGAGTATATGTTATCGAGCTTTTTCGTATCTTTGCCCAACATGAACCGGAAGATCCGCTTCCGATCGCGTTCCGTGCGATTCCCGGACTGGCAGCGCGGACGGAGAGCCGGATCTCCGCAAACCGAATCCACGATCCATGACACCCGCAGCCGTTATACTTACCGTCCTGGGCTATATTGCCGTTCTGTTTCTTGTCGCATGGCTTTCGGGCCGCCGGGCCGACAATGCGGGTTTTTTCTCCGGAAACAGACGCACGCCGTGGTACATGGCGGCCTTTGCGATGATCGGGGCGGCGATGTCGGGTGTGACCTTCATCTCGGTTCCGGGATCTGTGGCGGCCGACTCGTTCTCCTACATGCAGATGGTGGCGGGCTTCACGGTGGGGCAGCTTGTTGTGGCCTTCGTGCTGATCCCGACCTTCTATCGCCTGCGGGTCGTCTCGCTCTACGAATACCTCGACGATCGTTTCGGCGTGGCTTCGCACCGCACCGGAGCGTGGTTTTTCTTCCTCTCGAAGATGCTCGGGGCGGCACTGCGGGTCTATGTGGTCTGTGCGGTGTTGCAGCTGCTGGTCTTCTCCCATTACGGCATTCCGTTCTGGGCCAATGCCCTCGTTACGATGGCCTTCGTCTGGCTCTATACGCGGCAGGGGGGCGTGAAGTCGCTCATCTGGACCGATACGCTCAAGACGCTGTGTCTGGTGGCGAGTCTCGTGCTGTCGATTCTCTTCATCATGCGGGCCCTGGACCTCACGGTCGTGGAGACGACCCATGAGGTGGCCTCGTCGCCCCTGTCGCGGATCTTCTTCTTCGACGATCCCTCGTCGGATCGCTACTTTTGGAAGATGTTCGCCGCGGGAATCGTGATGCTGGTGGCCATGACGGGGCTCGATCAGGACATGATGCAGCGGAATCTGAGCTGTGCCACGCCGCGTGATTCGCAGAAGAACATCGTGCTCACGGCCGTGAGTCAGATCTTCGTGATCTTCCTCTTTCTGGTGCTGGGCGTGCTGCTCTATCTCTATGCCGATCGTACGGGGCTGGCGCTCCCGGAGAAGAGCGATCAGGTCTTTTCGATGGTGGCCGTCGAGGGGGGATTGCCGCTTGCCGTGGGCATTCTGTTCGTCGTGGGGCTCATTTCGAGCACCTACTCGGCGGCCGGTTCGGCGCTGACGGCACTGACGACCTCCTTTACGGTCGATATCCTCGAGGGTCCGAAACGCATGGACGATGCCCGTCTGACACGCCTGCGCAAGGGGGTGCATGTGGCCATGGCGCTGGGCATGGCGGGGGTGATCCTGGCCTTCGAGTATTGGGCGAACGACAGCGTGATCAATCTGGTCTACAAGGTGGCCAGCTACACCTACGGACCGATCCTGGGGATGTTTGCCTTCGGCATGATGACGCGGCGTCGGGTCCGCGACCGCTGGATTCCGCTGGTGGCGGTGCTCTCGCCGGTGTTGAGCGCGCTGCTGCAGACCTGGGCCCGGACGGCCTGGGATTATCAGATCGGCTTTGAACTTTTGATCTATAATGCCGCCTTTACGATGGTTGGCATGTACTTGTTTTCGCAACGTCATGAAAAATAGACTGCTGTCATTCCTTATATCCTGTGTCGCCCTGGGTGCGGCGTCGACTGTTTCGGCTGCCGAGATCGGGGCGGCGACGCGGACGCGTATCGGTCAGACCCTTTCCCGGATCGTCTCACGCGAGGTTTCGGGCGGTTATCAAAAGGCCGAGCCGATCACCGTCCGGGTCCAGGGTGTGAAGGCTTCGCGCCGTACGGTGCGCATCTATGCCTCGATCGGCCTCTCATATTATCCCTTTCGCGAGGCCAACACGCAGGCGATGCGCGATTCGGTACGGGCCCTGCTGCCGGCCGAGTACCGCAAGGCGCAGATCGAACTCTATACCGACAACCGGGAGGTTGCGGAGTTGATCCCGATGGCCTGCCGCGACGCGGCGCAGACGCGGCGGCTGGTCGAGAAACGCCGGCTCATCCCCTTTACCAACCGTGCGGAACGTCCGCTGGTGACGCGCCTTTCGGCGGCCTCGGCCCCGAGCGGCGGTCTGGCGGGACGCCATATCGCCGTCTGGCAGAGCCACGGGCGCTATTTCGATCAGTCGGAAAACCGTTGGAAGTGGCAGCGTTCGGCCCTGTGGCAGACCTGCGAGGACCTCTATACCCAGAGTTACGTCCTTCCGTATCTGGTTCCGATGCTCGAGCGTGCCGGAGCCTGTGTGCTGCTGCCGCGCGAACGCGACGTGCAGCGGTACGAGGTGCTGGCGGACAACGATGCCGCCTGTGAATACTCCGAACAGGGGGCCTGGGGGCCGGGCGGCAAGGGCTTTGCTCACCTCAAACAGGTCTACCTCACGGGCGAAAATCCCTTCCGCGACGGTACGACACGCCGGATCCGCACGGTCACGCACCGCCCCTCGGGCGAAGCCACCTGGCGGGCCGCCATCCCCGAACGGGGCGAATACGCCGTCTATGTGAGCTACGAATCGACGCCGGAGAGCGCGGATGACGCCCATTATACGGTGCACCATCTGGGCGGCACGACCGAGTTCGCCGTCAACCAGACGATGGGCGGCGGGACGTGGATCTATCTCGGACACTTTGCCTTTGCCGCGGGGGAACAGCCTGTCGTGACCCTTACGAACCGTTCGCGGCGGGCCGGACGTCTGGTTTCGGCCGATGCCGTGAAGTTGGGCGGCGGCTTCGGGAACGTGGCCCGTACGCCGTGCGACTCGCTGCGGCGCGCAGACCGGGAGTACGTTGCCGAGACGAGCGGCTATCCCCGCTTCTGCGAAGGGGCCCGCTACTGGCTGCAGTGGGCGGGATTTCCGGAGACGGTCTATACGCCGAAAGGCAATACGGACGACTACAAGGACGACTACATGTCGCGAGCCCACTGGGTCAATGCCCTGATGGGCGGTTCGGAGCGTCTGCCGGACTCGACGGGGCTGCACATTCCGCTGGATCTGGCCCTGGCGTTCCATTCGGATGCCGGGGTGCGCGACGGGGACGGGATCGTCGGAACGCTGGGCATCTATTTCACCCGCGAAAACGACGGCAAATTCTCCGGCGGCGCCGACCGTTACCGCTCGCGCGACCTGACGGATCTGGTGCAGTCACAGGTCGTCGAGGATATCCGCCGCACGTATGAACCCGCCTGGCAGCGGCGCGGTCTGTGGAACCGGGCCTATTATGAAGCGCGCGTTCCGGGTGTTCCTACGATGCTGCTCGAACTGCTTTCCCACCAGAATTTCGCCGACATGCGCCTGGGCCAGGATCCGCGCTTCCGTTTCCTGGTGAGCCGGGCCGTCTACAAGGGTATTCTGCGTTATGTCGCCTCGCAGTACGGCCTGCCGGAGGTGACGGTGCAGCCGCTTCCCGTGGAGGCGTTCGCCGCGGAGTTCACGCCGCAGGGCGGGGTGCGTCTTTCGTGGCAGCCGACGACGGATCCGCTGGAGCCTTCGGCCGCTCCGACGGGCTATGTGGTCTATACGCGGCGTGACGACGGCGGATTCGATAACGGCCGCCTGACCGACCGCCCCGAACTGCTCGTCGAGCAGGAGCCCGGACATCTGTACAGCTATCGCGTGACGGCCGTCAATGCCGGCGGTGAGAGCTTCCCGGGAGAGACCCTTTCGGTGTACCGGGCGGTCGAAGAGAAGGGTTGTGTGCTGATCGTCAACGGTTTCGAACGGATCAGCGGACCCGAGAGCGTACGCTGCGATTCGCTTGCGGGATTCCGGACGGACCTCGACGGAGGGGTGCCCGACCGGATGGACATCTCGTTCATTGGACCTCAGCGGGTCTTCGATCTGACACAGGCCCGTTGCAACGTCGACAGCATCGCGCTCGGGGCTTGCGACCGCAGCTACGAGACCGATGTGATCGGCGGCAATACGTTCGACTATCCGGCCCTGCACGGCCGTTCGGTGGCGGCGGCAGGCTACTCGTTCTGCTCGACGTCGGCCCGGGCCGTCGAAGAGGGTCGTGTCGCGTTGGACGGCTATGCGGCGGTCGATCTCATTCTGGGCAAGCAGCGCACCACGCCGATCGGGCGTGGAAGTGCTGAAAACGCCTTCCGGACCTTCCCGGAGACGTTGCAGAACCGGCTGCGCCGCTATCTTGCCGACGGAGGTGCGTTGTTCGTCTCGGGCGCCTATGTGTTGTCGGATCTTGACGCCGAAGGGGCTACGGACCGCGACCGATCCTTTGCCGGGGAGGTGCTGCACTGCCGGTTGGACCGTTGCCGGGAGTCGGGATCGGGACGGATCCGCGTCGTGACGGCTCATCCGGGCTTCTCGCGCGGAGAATATCGTTTCAATACGCTCTATCGCCCGGACTGCTATGTCGTTGAACGTTCGGATGCTCTGGAACCCGTCGGGGCGGAGGCCTTCGCCGTGATGCGTTACGACGATAGCGGCGGGACGGCCGCTGTGGCGTGCGAAACCGCCGGGCGGACCTTCGTGGCGGGTTTCCCGTTCGAGACGATCCGCGATGCGGTGCAGCGCGACCGGCTGATGCGCGACGTGCTGGCGTTTTTGGTGGAGAAATAGGTTGACAGATTGTTTCATACGTTAAAATTTATCGAGTTATGTCATTGGAACAGCAGATTTCGAAAGGAATCATGGAGGCCATGAAGGCCAAGGATACGGTGCGTCTGAGTGCGCTCCGCAATGCCAAGAAGTACATCATCGAAGCCAAGACGGCCGGCCCCGAGGTGGCCGAACTTCCCGATGCCGATGTGTTGAAGATCATTTCGAAGCTGGCCAAACAGGGTACGGACTCCGCGGCGATCTTCACCGAACAGAACCGTCCCGATCTGGCGGCCGAGGAGTTGGCGCAGGTGGCCGTCTATCAGGAATTCCTGCCCAAGCAGCTTACGGCCGAGGAGCTTACGGCGGAGGTGAAGGCCATCATCGCCGAGGTGGGTGCCACGTCGATGAAGGAGATGGGCAAGGTGATGGGTGTCGCCTCGAAGCGCCTGGCCGGACGTGCCGACGGCAAGGAGATCTCGGCCAAGGTGAAGGAACTTCTTGCATAAGGAGATGCATCTGCTTGAAGAGTTGCACCGCAACGTGAAGACCATCGCCATGCCTTCGGCCATGGTGGTGGGGGCGTTGCTGTGTCGTCCGGTTGCGGCTCTGGAGGTCGCCAGCCATCAGATGATCACCCCGGCGCTGATCTTCCTGATGCTCTTCGTGACCTTCTGCCGCGTCAGCCCCAAACAGATGAAACCCTCGATGCTGCATCTGTGGCTGTTGCTTGTTCAGATGGTCCTGTGCATAGGGGTCTATCTGTTGTTGCGTCCGCTGGACGAGGTGGTGGCGCAGGGGGCCATGATCTGCGTGCTGGCTCCCGTGGCCATGGCCGCCGTGGTTATTGCCGGCATGTTGGGCGCCAATGTCGCCACGATGGCCACCTACAGCCTGATCTGCAACATGGTCGTCGCACTGATTGCTCCCGTCTTTCTCACCTTCACGGGAAGTGGCGTCTGCACCTTCTCGCAGATTCTGGCCCGGATTGCTCCGCTGTTGATCGGACCCTTTGCTGCGGCCCAGTTCTTCCGATTCATCTTTCCGGCGGCAGCCCGCTGGATCGGGGACCACGGGCAGATCTCGTTCTACATGTGGCTGTTGTCGCTGATTGTGATCATCGGTCGCACGACCTGCTTCATCATCGATCTGCACGATGCTTCGCTGTCGACGGAGCTGTGGCTGGCCTTTGCGGCGCTGGTGATCTGCCTTGTGCAGTTCAAGGTCGGGCGGATGCTGGGGTGTCGTTACGGGGATCCGCCGGCCGGGGGACAGTCTCTGGGGCAGAAAAATACGGTCCTGGCCGTATGGATGGCGCAGTCGTTTCTGAATCCGATCTCCTCGATTGCCCCCACGGCGTATATCGTCTGGCAGAATCTGGTCAACTCGTATCAGATCTACCGAAAGGATCACGAAAAGGCAGATTGACGACCTGTGTCGGTGGATTGGCGGCAAAGGACCGGGAGGTAGGGCAGCGGCTCTGTCGCTCGGTCTTTTCGTTGCCGGCGAGGGGCGGATGAAACGGCGGGCGGGGTGAATGGGACAGAGCCCCGGCCGTCGTTATACCATGTCATCGCCCGCCTTGGCGAACTTCACCCGGATGGTCTTGTGGAAGGGAATGAAGCGCGAAATGACCGCGATGACCAGCGATACGATGACCAGCCATCCGAGGATCTCCTTTAGCGCCAGCAGCAGGCTCTGTTGCTGGAGCGTCGTGTGGAGGGTGTTGGTCGCCAGCTGCACCGCCTCGTCGTAGCTGTGCCCCTGGGCCTGCGAGGCCTGCAGTGCGGCCGTATATTTCTCCATGGCCAGCGGATCGGTCATCGTGACGTGGGCCGAGAGGGTTGTCAGATAGTGTTGCTGCAGACGGTAGAGTGTGTTGCTGTAGAACGACGTAGCTAGGATCGGGGCCAGTACCGAACGGCTTGCGATCAGGAAGAAGGCGTTGCAGATTAGGAATTTCGGCGGAAGCTCCTCGACGGCGAACAGGGCAAAGGCGATGATGAGCGTCAGCATCCCCACGCCGCGGATGAAGATCGGGAAGAAGAGGCTCTCGTAGGTGCTGTCGGGCGAGATGCCGAAGTAGAGCATCCCGAAGAAGAGCGTGAAGCAGGCCATGCCCCCGGCAATCAGGAAGCGGAAGCGCCACCGCTGCCAGCGGAACCACCAGAAGCAGATGAAGGCCCCGAGGGCGTAGCCCGGCAGCAGGTAGACGTAGAGCGTGTAGGTGTGGGTGGCGTCGACGCGCAGGATCGTCGTCATGTAGTTGGTCAGTAGCGTCGTAGAGGTACTGAAGAACATCACCAGCATCATGTAGAGGTAGCCCACGATTGCCTTGGGCTGGTAGAGCGGCGCAAGGTTGACGTAGGGGGTGCGGGCGTGGAACTGTGTCCAGAGGAAGTAGGCGATCAGCATCGGTGCCAGCAGGATGTAGAGGCAGATGCGCGGTGACGACATCCAGTCGAGCACCTTGCCGTAGTTGAGCACGTACATGAGCATGAGCAGGCCCGCCGAGATGACGAGCATCTCGCGGATGTGCAGCTCCCGCAGCGGAACCCGGCGGTTCCCGCGGTCGTGGCGGTAGCATACGGCCACGATGAGCAGCGCCACGAGCAGCAGAAGCATCATGAAGTAGTACATGTACTTCCAGTCGTAGTGGTAGGCCGGTTCGGCCGTGATAATCATCGAGAGTTGTCCGCACCCGAAGACCAGCGGGTAGAAGTAGGCGTAGAACTCGCTCCGGACATCCCGGGGGCTGAAGATCGTCTTGATGCGGCGGATGCACCACAGCATGAGGAAACCCTTCAGAAAGCCGATGAAGAAGCTGCAGACAATCAGCGTGTCGGCGCTCTGCGAACGGGCGCAGATCCAGTTCAACAGGAACTGCAGCGCCAGGTCGGTGAGGAGTAGCGTCTTGGAGGAGAGGGCGCCGAGCAGCTTCGGGACGATCGGGTAGGCGATGGCCATGCCTGCCGAGGCGGCATAGTAACCCATGGTGATGTCCTCGGTATTGGTGCCCAGTGTGTTCGATACCTCGAGCAGGCTGCCCGTATAGGAGCCGTTGAGCATCGTCACGGGCAGCAGCACCGCGAAGAGACTCACGACGCCCAGCCAGTCGGGGACCCAGCGGCGGACGGGCAGTTCCAGGCTGGCCGACGAGATCATTGGCGCAGGGCTTCGGTTTCAACCATCATGCCGGCCCGCAGTTGGCTCATCTCCTCCTCCGAGACGTCGACCAGGTCGATCCGCACCGGGATGCGCTGCTGGACCTTCACGAAGTTGCCGGCCGAGTTGTCGGTCGGCACCAGGGAGTATTTCGATCCCGTGGCCTCGGAGATCGCCGTGACGCGCCCCCGGAACTTGCGGCCGGGAAGGGCGTCGACCTTGACGATTACCTCCTGTCCGATGAAGATGTGGGCGATCTGTGTCTCCTTGTAGTTGGCCGTAATGTACTTGTCGTGGTTGCGCACCAGATAGGAGATCGTCTGCCCGGCCTGCACGAACTGTCCGGGTTCCAGCGTCCGGCGGCCGACATAGCCGTCGTAGGGGCCGTCAGCGCCGTGTAGCTCAGGTTCAGGCGTGCCATGTCGAGGTCCGCCTCGCAGCGCAGGATGTTCGCCTCGGCGCTCACCGTGCGCTTGCTCGCCTCGGAGTATTGTGACACGGCCGCCTCCTTCTGTGCCACGAGGGCCTGGTAGCGGGCTTGTGCCGCCTCGTAGGAGGCCTTGGCCTGTTCGTACTGCTGTCCCGGGACCGACTCGTCGCGCATCAGCCGTTCGAAACGCCGGAAATCCTGCTCCGTCTGCCAGAGCTTGGCCTTCGCCTCGGCGATGTTCGCATCCTGTACGGCCACGTTCGTCCGCGAGGTCTCGATCCCCGAGTGGATCACATCCTGCGCGCCCCGGGCATCGAGCAGCGCCGCTTCGGCCTCCTTGACCCGGATCCGGTACTCGCGGTCGTCGAGCACCAGCAGCGTGTCGCCCTGGTGGACGAACTGGTGCTCGGTGAAGCGCACCTCGCGGATGTAGCCCGCCACGCGGATGTTCAGCGGTGCGACATACTGGTCGATCGAGGCGTCGTTGGTCACCACGTAGTTCAGGTGGCGCCGGAAGTAGTCGGCCGTCGCCCAGATGCCCGAACCCGCCAGCAGGATGCAGACGATGTTCAGCACGGTGTTGCGGCGACGCTCCTTTTTCAGATCCTTGCGTTTTTGACTCCAGTCTCCCATATCTTTCCTAACCTTTTTTCTTGCTTCTCTCTTTTTCCGGATCGTCCGGTGGCGGGGTGTTTCGGCTGCGGCGCTCTCCGTCGCCGGCGGCTGCCGCTACAGTTGTCCGCAGGCCCGCAACAGCTGGTAGTAGGTGTAGATCACCCGCGTGCGGGCCGCCGTGAGCTGCAGCTCGACGTCCAGCCGCACGCTGTTCGCATCGAGCAGGTCCGTCAGGATGGCCAGCTGGTTCATGTAGCGGTTCTGCATGATGCGGTAGTTTTCCCGGGCCTGCCGCTCGGAGAGCTGCAGCGCCTCGACCTGCTTCACGGCCTCGTGGTGGCGCAGCAGCGCCGTGCGCACCCGTACCCGGATCCGCTGCATCTCCTGCTCCTCGGCGTTGTGGCGCAGGGCCTCCGTCAGACGGCTTTCGCGCACCTTGTGGTTGTTCTTGTAGAGCGAAAAGAGCGGGACGGAGACCGACAGCCCGACGTTCCAGTTGTTGTTGTAGAGATCCTCCATGGTCCGCGCGATGGGGCGGGCCAGCGTGTTCGAGGCGTAGAGCGACACCTCGGGGCGCAGGGCCGCACGTGCCAGAGCGGTCTCCGTGCGGGCGATCTCGGTCTGCATCCGCAGCTGTTTCATCGTCGGGTCCTCGACGCAGGCCTCCTCGACGTAGCGGTCGTAGCTTTCCACGGCGATCGAACGGTGGAGCAGCGTCGTGTCGGGCGTCAGCAGCAGCCGCTCGTCCAGCCCCAGCATGATGTCCAGCTGTTGCGACACCAATGCGATGTCGTTCTCGGTCTGCTCGAGCGACAACCGGTCGTTGGTCAGCTGCATCTCGCTCCGCAGTACGTCGTTGTTCGTAATCAGTCCCTCCTCCTTCATGCGGCGGATGTCGTGCAGGCGCCGTTCCGACTCCTCGATGTTGCGCGTGAGGACATCCTGCTCGCGGTAGAGGCTGAAGAGCTGCATGTACTGCTCCAGCAGACTCAGTTTCAGATCCGCGGCGTCGGTCGCCGTCCGCAGTGCGGCCAGCGTGCGCTCCATGCCCGCCTTGCGGATCGAATGGCGCACCTGCCCGCCCCGGTAGAGGGGTTGCGAGAGGTCCACGGCGTAGTTCTGCGACCATTCCGGGGCGTCAGGGCGGTAGGTGTCGCTCAACCCCTGCCGGAAGACCACCGGCTGCCCGACGAAACCGCCGCGGAGTCCCACCGAAAGGTCGGGGAGACGTTCGGCACGGGCTCCCTGCTCGCGGACCCGGACGGCATCCTCCGCTAGCGCGTCGGCCTTCAGCTGCAGGCTCTGCTGCATCCCCAGTTCGAAGAGGCGGTCGACCGTCAGGAAGAGCGTGTCGTTCTGTCCGGCGGCCGGTACCGTGACAGCCAGTGCGGCAGCCAGAGCGGCGGTCCGCGCCAACCGGTTTCTATATGTTTTCCAATTCATGCTGTATGCGTGTCAGATCCGATACCATGGCCTGCAGCCGTTCGATGCCGATGCTTGTCTCGAACCGGGCGTAGAGCCCGTTGAGGATCGGCAGGATCTGCAGCCAGAATTGTTCGCCCTCGGGGGTGAGGTAGACCCGTTTGTTGCGCCGGTCGGAGGGCTCCGAGCAGCGCTCGATCCAGCCCCGCTTCTCGAGCGTCGTCATCAGGCTCGAGAGGCTCGCCTTGCTGCGTGCCGTGCGTTCGGCCAGCAGCTGCTGCGTCGAGCCCGGTTCGCGCCACAGGCTGCTCAGGACCTGCAACATCTCGAATGTGACGCTGATGCCGTGGCGTTTCAGTGTGCGTTGCAGGCACTGGCGGAAGGCGATCCGCATCCACGCGATCTGCAACTGAAATTCCCGGAATTGGCTGCCCTGGTCTGTCATGGTATTCGTTTTCGGTGGCAAAGATAGTCTTTTCCGGATAAATGGTCAAATATTTGACTAATTTTACCTGTCCCGCGGATGCCAAAGCCCGGAACGCGATGCGGTTGCAGGTCGCGTTCCGGGCCTTGAGGTTGTTGCCGACTGTTGCCGGTCGTTACCGGGGACCGGTTGTCTGTCCGGGCCGGTCGGTTGTCCCGAGGAGGGGTTGTATCCGCCGCCTTCGGTTACTCCCAGAAACGATGGAAGTGGTGTACCGGGCCATGCCCGTGTCCGATTTCGTAGGCGGCGCCGGCCTCGATCGCCGCGGCGATGTACTCCTTGGCCTTTGTGGCGGCCTCGTTCAGACCGCACCCCAGCGCCAGATAGGCCGCCAGGGCCGACGAAAGCGTACAGCCCGTGCCGTGGGTGTTGCGCGTGTCGAGGCGTTGCGAGCGCAGCGGCAGGATTTCGTCCGTTTCGGCGTTGTAGAAAATGTCGATGAGCTCCTCGTCGTGGAGGTGTCCGGCCTTCAGAAACACCGACACGCCGCCGGCGTTGCGCGAGAGCTCGCGTGCGGCTTCCGGCAGCAACTTCTGGTCGTCGATCTTCCGCCCCAGGAGCAGCTCGGCTTCGGGGATGTTCGGCGTGATGATCCTTACGGTGGGGATCAACTCGTCGCGCAGCGTCGCAACGGCCTCCTGTTGGAGCAGCGGGTCGCCCGATGTGGCCACCATCACCGGATCGAGAACGATGTTGCGGATGTCGTACGGCGCAAGCGTGTCGCGCACGGCGCGGATCAGCTCCGAGGAGTGCAACATGCCGATCTTCACGGCGTCGGTGCCGATGTCGTCCAGCACCGAGCGGATCTGTCCCGTGACGAACTCCACCGGAACGGGGTGTACGCCCGTGACGCCCACGGTATTTTCGTCGACGACGGCCACGATGGCCGACGTTCCGAAGCATCCGCACGCCGAGAAGGTCTTCAGGTCGGCCTGGATGCCTGCGCCGCCGCTGGGGTCACTCCCGGCAATGGTCAGCGCGCGTTTGTAGTGTTTCATGACGTTGTAGTTCAGATTTTCCATTTTTCGAGATGCCAGGCGCTCTCCCAGAACATCCACTCCATGCGGGTGCAGCGTACGAACAGGTCGGTCATCTGCCGTCGGATCGTCTCGCCGGCTGCTGCCGCCAGCTCGTCGCAGATCTCCACAGCGCGCCGGGCCGAGGCTGCGAAGGCCGGGTCGGCATAGGTCTCGATCCACGCCCGGTAGGGGTTTTCGTGAAGGGGTCTGTACGTTTTCTGTCCGGTCGATGTCTCGTCGTCGCCTGTCCGGGCGTCCGTGTGCAGCCTGTCGGCCGCCGGATTGCCGTTGCCCTTGGCCCGGGCATGAATCCATTCACCGACCCGCTGATAGATCACGAAGCAGGGCAGGACGGCCGCTGCCTCGACCTCCACGGGAGCCAGCGCCTGTGCATCCAATACCGAGGTGTAGAGCAGACACGCGGGACTGATCTCTTCGGGGGCGGGATGCTCTCCGCCGAGAAATTGTGCATGCAGGGCCCGTTCGACCTCGATGCCGTCGAGTGCGAAATGCAGGAAGGTCTCCGTATGCTCCTTGCGGGTCAGACGCGCGGCAATATGTGCCAGCCTTCGGGCGTAGCCGTCCAGATAGAGGGCATCCTGTCGGATGTAGTGGCGGAATCGCTCCGCGGAGAGGGTTCCGTCGGCCAGTGCCCCGACGAACGGGTGCTCGAGAATCTTCTCGTAGACGGGGAGAGCAGCCTCCCACGCCTCGTCGCTCCAGCGTCGCATGGCCACTCAGCGTTTATAGGCCACCACGGCCACATAATCGCCCTTGCCGTATCCTTCGGAGGGCTCTTCCTCCGTGTCGTTCGAGCAGAGGGGGTGTGACGTCAGTGTCTGCGAGAAGGTCAGATCGGTGAAGCCCGCCTCGTGCAGCAGCGCCACCTTCTCGGCCGTCGTGCGCCAGTTGGCTACGTCGACGAACTCGATCGGGTAGGGGTTGGGCGGGTAGCATCCCTCGAGCAGCGGATGATCCCACGTTCCGACGGCCTTGGCCAGGTTGTACAACAGTCCGTAGGAGCTCTCCTTCGGAACATCGATCAGAATGATCCGGCCCCCGGCGGGCAGCGCCTCGTAGGCTTTGCGTACGACACCCTTCAGATCCCCGATGTAGCTCGGTGTACCGTTGAAGAGCAGCGTGTCGTAGGTCCCATGGCCGAAATCGGCCTCTTCGGCCGTGGCAACGGTGACGTTCATTCCCCGTTTGCGGGCGATTTCGGCCATGCCGGTCGACGGCTCGATTCCGTCGGTGATGACGATGCCGAACTCCTCGCGGAGAATCTTCTCGAAGAGGCCGCTGCCGCAACCCACCGAGAGCACCCGCCCGGCCTCTTTCAGTGTTGAGGCGACCAGACGAACCTCGGAATAGAGGACATTGCGGTTGTCGAGAAACCAGGCATCGTAGGCCGATGCGTATTGGTCGAATCCTTTTCCCATACTTTTAGATATCAATAATTTCGCTTTGTAATGTCTTCAAATCGAGGGTAAAAACCCTCCCGTCGAGCGGCTCGCCGAATCCGACGATCCACTTGATTGCCTCCGATGCTTCGAGCGTTCCGATGACCCCCGGCACGGTCCCCAAGACCCCTGCGGTGCTCCGCGGCCGAGCACACAGCTCCTCGCGGTCGGGATAGAGCTCCGCGTAACGGCGCCCGGTGCGGCCGTTGAAGAGCGACACCTGCCCCTGGAAGGCCCCGATCGCACCGTGGACCCAAGGCTTGCCGCACGCCGCACATGCCTCGTCGAGGAGGTAGCGCGTCGGGAAGTTGTCGCAGCAATCCACGACCAGATCGTAACGGGCGACCACTTCCCGGGCATTCGCCTCCGTGATTCCCTCCGGATAACAGTCGAAGCGCGTCTGCGACGAAAGGGCTGCCAGGCGTTCGCGGGCCGCCTCGACCTTCGGGCGTCCGATCTGCTCCTCGGTGTAGAGCGTCTGCCGCTGGAGGTTGCTCTCCGCAACGACGTCGGGATCGGCCAGCCCGAGGCGGCCCACCCCGGCGCCCGTAAGGTAGAGCGCCGCCGGGGAGCCGAGTCCTCCGATGCCGACGACGAGCACCGAGGCCTGCGCCAGACGCCGCTGGCCCTCGTCGCCGATCTCCCGGAGCATCGTCTGCCGGGCGTAACGGGCGTATCGTTCGTCGTGCGGAGCCATCAGTCGAATACTTTGTCCCAATCCTTCCAGACCACCTCGTATCCTTCACGCCGGATCGCCGCCTCGACCTGCGCCGGGGTGCGCTCGTCGCTGACGACGAACTGTTCGAGCGACGTGGGGTAGACGCGGTAGCCTCCCGGATCGGTTTTCGATCCGGCACTCATCGACGTGACGCCCAGCGTGGCCATGTGGTCGCGGAATTCGGGCCGTTCGCGTGTCGAGTACGAAATGTCGACATCGTGGTCGAAGATCCGGAAGGCGCAGGTCAGCTGTGCCAGCTCGCGGTCGCTCATCACGACGTTGGGCTGGAAATGCCCCTCCGACGGACGCATGCGGGGGAAGTTGACGCTGTAGCGTGTCTTCCAGTAGTGCCGGCGCAGGTATTGCAGATGCAGGGCCATCATCGTGACGTCGGTGCGCCACTCTTCGAGTCCGATCAGCACGCCCATGCCGATCTTGTGCACGCCGGCCTGTCCCATGCGGTCGAAGCCGTTGACGCGCCACTCGAATTTCGACTTCATGCCCGCCGGGTGGTAGATGTTGTAGTTCTTGCGGTTGTAGGGCTCCTGGAAGCAGGCCACGCCGTTCAACCCGGCATGTGTCAGCCGCTCGTACTCTTCGGCCGCAAGGGGCATCACCTCGATGGTGAGGTTGTTGAACCACGGACGGCAGGTGTGCAGCGCCTCTTCGATGTAGTCGACCCCTGCGGCGCGCGGGTTTTCGCCCGTTACGAGCAGCAGATTCTCGAAAGGCCCCAGCTCGCGGATCGCGCGGCACTCCTCCTCGATCTGCTCCGGGGTGAGGATCACGCGCGGAATGGCGTTGTGGCGGTTGAATCCGCAATAGACGCACGAGTTGGTGCATGAGTTGGTGATGTACATCGGGATGTACATCGAGATGGTCTTCCCGAACCGCTCCTGGGTGTAGCGGCGGCTCAACTGCGCCATGGGCTCCAGATAGGCTGCGGCGGCCGGCGAGACGAGCGCCATGAAGTCGTCGAGTGTCGGATGCGCTGCCGCGAGGGCCCGTTCGACGTCTGCCGACCTCTTCGAGAGGATCCGCTGCGTGGTCTCCTCCCAGTCGTATTTGGCTAATTCCTCGGAAAACATCGTGTGTCGTTTTTAGTCGAGGAACGAGGTCAGCGGGCTGCTTGCTTCGGCATGGCGCGACTGGGCGCCCAGTCCGGCTTCATAGGCTTCGCGGCCCGCCTCGACGGCGCGTGCGAAGGCCCGGGCCATCCGCTCGGGATCGCCGGCCACGGCGATGGCCGTGTTGACCAGCACGGCGTCGGCTCCCATCTCCATGGCGGCTGCGGCGTGCGACGGGGCGCCGAGTCCGGCATCGATCACCACGGGAACGTTGCTCTGTTCGATGATGATCTCCAACAGTTCGCGTGTCACAAGACCCTTGTTCGTACCGATCGGTGCGGCCAGCGGCATCACCGTGGCGGCTCCGGCCTCCTCGAGGCGTTTGCACAGCACCGGGTCGGCCTGGATGTAGGGCAGTACCACGAAGCCCATTTTGGCCAGCTCCTCCGTGGCGCGGAGCGTCTCGACGGGGTCGGGCAGCAGGTATTTCGGATCGGGATGGATCTCCAGTTTGATGAAGTTCGTACCGAAGGCCTCGCGGGCCAGCTGGGCCGCCAAAACGGCCTCTTCGGCATTGCGTACGCCCGAGGTGTTGGGCAGCAGCTGAATCCCCGGACGGCGGATGTGGCCGAGCAGGTCGTCCTGCGGATTGGACATGTCGACACGTTTCATGGCCACCGTGACCATTTCGCTCTCCGAGGCGGCGATGGCCCGCGCCATGAGCTCGTTGGAGCTGAACTTGCCCGTGCCGACGAACAGACGCGAACGGAACGTGCGTCCGCCGATTATCAATTCGTTCATGATTTGAAATGTTTTAGAATAGTTTCTATTTTACGAGTCTCCTCCGCGGGGTTTTCGGCCCCGAGCAGGGCCCCCGAGAGGGCGATTCCCGAGGCGCCGGTCTCGAGGATCGGGGTGACGTCGGCGGCCGTGATGCCTCCGATGGCCACCACCGGCAGCGTGATGCCCGCCTCGCGGCAGCGACGGAAGATCTCCCGGTATCCTTCGATCCCGAGGATCGGACTCAGGTTGCGTTTGGTTTCGGTGAAGCGGTAGGGGCCGAGCCCGATGTAGTCGGCCCCCGCTTCGACGGCCCGCACGATATCCTCGAACGTGTTGGCCGTTGCGCCGATGATCTTTCCGGCATCCAGCAGCGCCCGCGCCTCGCGGGGCGGCATGTCGTTCTTGCCCAGATGCACGCCGTCGGCTCCGAGCTCCCGGACCAGATGCACGCGGTCGTCCACGAGGAACGTCGCGCCGTACCGACGGCAGAGCCGTCCCACTTCGCGCCCCACGCGCAGGAACTCCTCGTCCTGCGCCTCCTTCATGCGGAGCTGGACCCAGCGGCAGCCGCCCTCGAGTACGGCTTGCGTACCAGTGATCTCGTCGTAGCGGTCGTTCCGGTGTGTGATGAATTGAAGCATGGTGTTATTCCTTTCTGTATTTTTCGATTTCGCCGAGTGTGTGCCGGAGTCCTGCTGCCGAGGTGTCGCTCCAGACGCAGCCCAACAGGGCCGCACCGCCGAATCCGTATGCCCGGACGAGCGGCAGCGATTCGGGCCGGACCCCTCCCAGGGCAAAGACCCGCGTGTCGATGATCCCCCGTTCGGCCGCGCTGCGCAAAGTCTCCTGCGTGAAGGCCGCGCGGTATCCGTTCTTGGAGATGCTGTCGAAAACGGGGCTCAGAAAACGGTAATCGGTTGTTCCCGCCGCGGTCTCGAGCTCTTCGAACGCATGGCACGAACGGCTGACCAGCCCGGTGAAACCTTCCGGCGGAGCGGGATTCCGGCCGTTGAGATGGACCCCTCCGAGCCCGTACTCCGCGGCCAGCGGCAGAAGGTCGTGCAGACTCAGCCGCGAATGGAGTTCCGCGGGCAGCGACTCGATGAGCCGGCGCATCTCCGCCTCCGCCGCCCCGGGCTTGCGCAGATGCACGCGGTCGATGCCGGCCTCCAGAAGCCGGCGGATCACCTCCGCCTCGTTGGCCGCGAACTCCTCCCGCGTGATGACAACAAGCCGCATCATCCTCCGCAGACGGCTCGGATGACGGTGATCTTCATGCCCTCCTCGACGGGCGTTGCGGGCCATTCTGCGCGTGGCACCACGCGGTTGTTCACCGCCACGGCAACCCCTTCGGCGGGGATTCCCTCCCGCGCGAGCAGATCGGCAAGGCTCATCGGGGCCTCGACCCCGACCGGTTTGCGATTGACAAAAACTTCCATACGGATTCCGTAATTTGCAGAAGATGTACCCGCGAGAACATTACGGTCTATGAACAAGTCCTTTCGTCGGTGTTGCCCGCATCAATTTCATAGGGTATGATCTCAGCCTTTCCGTCGAGCCGTTCGTGTTCCCTCTTCGGTTGCGGAGCGGCATTCGCTGCCGCCCGTTTTCCGGTTCCGGACCGTCGTTTCCTGTCAGGCACCCCTCTTGTGTCGGGCAAATATAACGAAAAATCCGTTTCGATACGCTCCGTAATGAAAAACATTTTCCGCCGCCGTGCCGCCGATCTGGAATCGGGGTTGGAAAATCCGTAATCCGTCTACATCCGTACCCGATTATTTTCCCGATCTTTGTATCGGTGAAACGGGAATTTGCCGCACCGCCTCCGAAATCTGAAAAAACAACAACAGTGAAACGAATTTTACGTTTAGTATTGTCTTTCTTAATATTGGGAATCATGAACAGCGTTCAAGCCGGAGAGAATGACCGGACCTTTGCTCCGAGCGATCGTGTTACCGTTGAGCGGGTCCATTTTCGGACCCGCTTTGGCACGACCCTCGCCGGAGATCTCTACAAACCGAAAAATGCCGAAGGAAGACTTCCGGCTCTGGCCGTCTGCGGGCCTTTCGGAGCCGTTAAGGAGCAGGCTTCGGGACTCTATGCGCAGACGATGGCCGAACGGGGCTTCATCGCCGTGGCCTTCGATCCTTCGTTTACGGGAGAAAGCAGCGGAGAGCCGCGTTACGTGGCGTCGCCCGACATCAATACCGAGGACTTCTCGGCGGCGGTCGATTTTCTCGAGCTGCGCGATGACGTGGATCCCGAACGGATCGGGATTATCGGCATTTGCGGCTGGGGTGGTCTGGCCCTGAATGTTGCGGCGGTCGATACGCGAATCAAGGCGACGGTCTCGTCGACGATGTACGACATGAGCCGCGTGACGGCCAACGGTTATTTCGATTCGCTGGATGCCGAGGGTCGCGACGAACTCCGCCGACAGCTCAACGCCCAGCGTACGGAGGATGCCCGTCGGGGTACGTATGCTCTGGCCGGCGGGGTGGTCGATCCGCTGCCGGCCGATGCTCCGCAATTCGTCAAGGCCTACTACGACTACTACAAGACGCCGCGAGGCTACCATCCCCGGTCGTTGAACTCCAACGGCGGGTGGAACCGTACGTCGGCCCTCTCGTTCCTGAATACGAAACTGCTCTCCTACAGCGACGAGATCCGTTCGGCGGTCCTTGTGATCCACGGCGAGAAGGCCCATTCGCGCTACTTCAGCGAGGATGCCTTCAAACGTCTCAAGGGCGACAACAAGGAGCTTCTGATCATCCCCGGCGCGAGCCATGTGGATCTCTACGACCGGCTGGATATCATACCCTTCGCACGGATCGAGGCGTTCTTCCGCGAGCATCTGAAATAATCCGGGTCTTCGACGCCGCTCGGGGGTATCAGCCCCCGCTCCGAACGGATTCAGCCTGTAAGGTTCTCCATACCTGGCAGACAGATCCGGAATTCCGGACGTAGAGCTTGTTTTAATCAAGAAGATGAAAAGACGGATTTTTTTGCTTGCGCTTTTTGCATGGGTCTGTGGCGGCGCCGTCGCCTGCAGTCCGGAGGATCGGGACTTTGGGTCGCCTTCCGGGGGAACGGGCGTGTCCCAGCATCCCGACGACGGTTCGGAGGATGATTCTCACTCCCCGAATACACCGGGACAATCCGATGATGAAAACGATCCGACTACACAAACCATGAAACTGAAACTGATGATCGGCAGCCGTGAATTCACGGCAACTCTTGCCGACAATGCCGCTTCACGGGCTTTTTGGGACCTGTTGCCGCTGGAACTGGACATGATTGAAATGAACGGGAACGAAAAGTACGGCAATCTGCCGCAGAGCCTTCCTGTGGATGTCCATTATCCGGGTACGATTTCTACGGGCGATCTTTTGTTGTGGGGAAACCGTACGGTGGTTCTCTTTTACGAGACCTTTCCGTCGTCGTACGGCTATACGGTGTTGGGGCGTCTGGATGCTCCCGAGGACCTTGCCGAAGCTGTCGGTCGGGGCAACATACGCATAACATTTGCCCGCTAATGCCGACAGTATGGCTTCCGCAAGCCCGGGACGGTCGGAGATGAGATGCTGAACAGATGATGAAAAACGGAGCGGTAACAACACCGCTCCGTTTTTCGTGGTTATTTCGGGAGGATCCGGTCCGGAATGTCACCTTCCCCTTACTGTCCCGCTCCGGTGACGCCCGGAGGCAACATTCTGCGCATTCGGATCGGCCGTCCGTTTGCACCATCCTTCCTGCCGGACGACGAAGTCCTCGTCCACGCTTCTCGGTGAATAAGATTTCGGACCGACACCCCGTCCTTTTCCATCGATGCCGGCGGATGACCTTCTTCCGGCCCCGGCCATTTCGTCGATCTTTTTAAGCCGCGGACTTCCATCCGGACGAAAGAGGTGGAACGGGTTCTCCTGCCGGTGAAAAGGGGCTTGGACGGGTCATTGTCGGATGAAAAACCTGATTTTACGACCAATGTGAAAGAAAATTCTACCTTTATGTGCGATTTGTTTGTTAAATTTGCATAACCTGGAGCCAGCCGATTCTGCTGCTGCGGTATGCCGGTTATCGCACACGCCCGGTTGCGCTGCACGGGAATCTCTGTTTGGATCCCGATAAAACCCTGATTTGAAATGAGAATGAAAACCGAAATGAAGAATTTTCTGTTGGCTCTCCTGCTCCTTTTCGGCCCCGGGAGCGTTTGGGCCCAGCATGTAACGACCGAGGTATACAAGAAGACCCCGACGCGGGATCTGACGCTCAAGATCTATACGCCGGAGGGGTTGACGGAGAAGCAGCGATGTGCGGCGATTCTCTTTTTCTTCGGCGGAGGGTGGAGTTCGCGTAATCTGGCGCAGTTCGCGCCGCATGCCGAGGCGCTCAGCCGGCGGGGGATGGTCTGCTTCGTGGCCGATTACCGGGTGAAGAAGACGGATGGCGTGGAACCGCGCGTCTGCCTGTCGGATGCCAAATCGGCCCTGCGTTATGTCCGGGCCCATGCGGAGCGTTTACATGTGGATACGAACCGGATTGCGGCATCGGGAGGCTCGGCCGGGGGGCATCTTGCCGCTGCGGCGTGCTATTGCCCGGGATTCGATGATCCGGACGACGATCTGTCGGTCAATTGCCGGCCGACGGCCTTGGTCCTCTTTTATCCGGTTGTGGACAACTCCGGGAAAGGATATGGTTACGAACGGATAAAGAGCTATTTCCCGGCTTTTTCGCCGATCGAGAATATCAAGGATCCGGTACCGACGATCTTCTTTGTCGGCTCGGAGGATCATTTGATTCCGCCGGCTCTCTCCCGCGAGTTCCAGACGCGCTGCCAAAAGGCCGGAGGTCGTTGTGATCTGCATATCTTCGAGGGGAAAGGACACGGCTTTCTCAACAAGGAAGAGGACCGGGCGCGTACGCTGGAGATGGCCACCGATTTCCTGGTATCTATCGGGTATGCGGATACGATGAATTAACATATAAGGGGTTGAATTTTGTCGAAAAAACTGCTCCCGCTCGGGGGATTGACGCTGGTGTGCGGAGCCGTATGTGCCCAGGAGCCGCAGCGTCCCAATATCGTGTGGTTTCTGACCGAGGATCTGTCGCCGCATTACCTGGCGATCTACAACGACGGCGTGGGCGCCGCCACGCCCAATGTCGAACGGCTTGCGGCTCATGGCGTCCGTTATACGAACGCATACAGCAATGCCCCGGTGAGTTCTGCGGCCCGGACAACGCTGATAACGGGGTGTTATGCCCCGCGCTTTGCCGGGAGTCTTCACCGGCGGTTGCAACCCATGGTCATGCCCGAAGGACTTCGGATGTTCCCAACCTATTTCCGACAGGCGGGCTACTATACGTGCAACGCGCAGAAGACGGACTATAACGTCATGCTGGACAAAGAGGCATGGTGCGAGATCAAGGGCGAACTCGACAGCTGGAGATTCCGTCCCGACAAGAGCCGTCCCTTCTTTTTCCAACGCAGCAACATGCTGACCCACGAGTCGCAGCTTCAGTTCGACAGCGTAACCTGGCAGACCGTCGTTCCTCGTCACGACATGAACCGGGTGCGTATCCACTCCTCCTTGCCGACGACCGCACTCGAACGATATACGTATGCCACCTTCTACGACCGCATAGCCGATTCGGATGCCGAACTGGGACAGTTGATCGACATGCTGGAAGAGGAGGGGGAGCTGGACAATACCTTCATCTTCTATTTCGGCGACAACGGCGGCACGCTGCCCGGAACCAAGGGGTACACGAACGACATCGGAATCCATGTTCCGCTTGTGGTCTACATTCCGGACCGCTGGAAGGAGAAACTGGGCATTCCGCTGGGAAGCGTCGATGAGCGGATCGTATCGTTCGTCGACTTTGCTCCGACCATTCTGCGCCTGGCCGGTCTCGATATCCCCGAAGAGATGGACGGACGGCCGTTCCTCGGAGAGCCTGACTCGCCGCAGGAGCGTTTTGCTGTCGGCTACGGCGACCGTTTCGACGAACTGTACGCCTTCAATCGCACCCTCCGCAAGGGCAAATACCGCTACGCTCGCAACTACATTCCCTACCATACCCGTTCGCTGTTCGCCTTCTATCGCTACAAGCAGCTTGCGTTCCGCGAGTACAAGGATCTCTATGCTGCCGGAGCTTTGAATGACGTGCAGTCGGCCTTTTTCGAGAAGTTGGGGGCCGAAGAGCTTTACGATCTGGAACGGGATCCGGACGAGACGACCAACCTGGCCGATGATCCGGCCATGCGACCCGTTTTGGATTCGATGCGGCGGATGCTGAACGACTACATGATCGACAAATGCGATCTGGGTTTCTATCCGGAGTGTGTGATTCTGGAGGAGGCGATGGCCTCACCGAGCCGTTACGGCCAGGCACATCGACAACAGATTGCCGCCTGTGTGGCCGTTGCCGATCTGCAGCTGGGCGATTATACGCCGGACACGCAGCGCCAACTCCGGCAGGCCATCGCCTCGGACGATGCCGTGTTGCGGTGGTGGGGCCTGACGAGCACGGCCTGGTTCACCTCCGTGGGCTGGTCGCCGCAGATTGACGTCCGTACGTTGCTGTCCGACGAGCGGAGCTTCGTCCGCTCCCGAGCCGCGATTCTCTGCGCCATGCAGGGTGAACGTCTCGGCAAGGAGCAGTGGCTTTCGATCCTGAACCACGCCCGGAACGGCGCCGAGGTATTGCTCGTGTTGAACGATCTGACCTATGCCGTAGAACAGGGGCTGGTGGAGCCGTTCGCGTTGGAGATGTCGGAGCTGCGCTTCACCTGTACGGGTGTGGACTGGCGCCTGCAATACCTGAATGCGTGGGCCGCGAATCCGCAGCATGCAACTACGCCCTGGAGTCGGATCTACTGATTTTAGAGGGGGAATCCATGCGAATCCGGACGCGCTTGCGCTGTTCGAAACCTCCCGTATGACTCTCCGATTGGAGCCCATCCGGGAGAAACGTCTGCAATGCTGCGGTATTGCAGGCGTTTTTGTCTTCTCCGTTTTACCGGGGCGGATTTCTCCCGAATTTTTTGCTTTTGTTTGGGCTTGGATGGACCGTTACCTTGATTTCTGAATCATTTCCGTATATAAATAAATCATAAATTTACTATCGGATATGCATTTGAGCGCTTTCTTTGTAAACGAAATCCCCTGACTGTCGGTCTGGGTGCCGACTTCGGGCGTGCGACCGCACGCTGCAGGGGATATGGCTGAACAGGGAAAAACAGTAACCAATATCATCGTATCGTTATGAAAAGAATCGTTGTTTTGAGCCTCTTCCTGTCGATCCTGAGTGGGTTGTCGGCGCAGGAGAAGCCCGATTATTATGCGGAGCACCGGCAGAAATGGCTGGATCTTGCCGAAAAAAACAAGCCGGAGTTGGTCTGGTCCGTTTGGAAGCCGCAGGCCATCGTCTCGATTTCGAAGGATACAACTTCGTTTCAGGACCTTGCCGTTCGTGAGCGCAGGGATATTTCCGAGCTCTATTCCACGCCGTTGGATTCCTATAAAAACGGAGTTGTCCTGGATTTCGGCCGGCACATGACGGGATATCTGACCTTTTCGTTGAAATCTTTGACCCGGACTCCGGATGCGCCTCTGCGGCTGAAATTCACCTTCGGGGAGACGTTGGCCGAGGTGGCGAGTCCGATCGATCCGTATACGGGTTCGCTGGCGCGGGCCTGGTTCCAGGATGAAACCGTCACGGTGTCTGTTCTTCCCGAACGGGTGAAGATTCCCCGTCGAGTCTCTTTCCGTTATGTCAAGGTGGAGGTGACGGCCGTTCCGAAATACCGGTTCACCTTTGATGAATTGTACTGCGAAGCCTCAACGTCTGTCGGGACAACGGCCGCAGCCCTGCCAGAAGGAACCTCCTCCATGATCCGGAAGATTGATTCCGTGGGCCTGAATACGTTGCGAGAGTGCATGCAGACGGTCTATGAAGATGGCCCGAAACGCGACCGTCGACTGTGGGGCGGGGACCTCTATCTGGAGTCTCTGGCGAACAATTGTTCTTTCCGGCAGTTCGATCTGACGAGACGATGCCTGTATCTGCTGGCGGGTGTTGCCTCCGAAAACGGCGTGTTGTACCCGACCATGTTCGAATCTCCGTCGCCGCATGCACAGGATGGGCGTTATCTTCTCGATTACACCTATTTGTACAATGTCACGCTTCTGGACTATCTGAAGGCTACGGGAGACAAGACGACCGTCGAGGATCTGTGGCCTGTGGCCAAAAGACAGGCGGAGAACATCCTGCCTTACCTTACGGCGGAGCATCTGATCGATTACAAGCGGGCGAATAAGGACTGGTGGATCTTCATAGACTGGAAACGGGGCCTGGACAAGGAGGTTGCCATCACGGGACTCGTGTTGTTCGCCTTGGACAAGACCTATGAGTTGTCGGAGCTGCTGGGCCGGGAAAAGGAGGTGGAGTATATCCCCGAACTGTTGGCGCGGATCCGGAAATCGGCACACAAGGCGTATTATGAAAAAAATACGGGACTCTTTGTCAGTCCCCGGACGGGCCAATATTCGTTTGGAAGTGCCTTACTGGAGAAACCAAAGGGACTGGAAACCTGTCTTCCATCCATTTGCCAAAGCCAGGAAAAGGATAGAAACCTTGTTCTCACAGCTATGTGACCAGTTTATGCTCATACGCAATTATGCGAAAGACACGGATGGGTTGTTCGCCCGGATTATCGGGAAAATCAGCGCACTTACAATCCTACAATACATTAACTACAAAAACAACAAGCCCATTGGAAGAGTCAAGTATGCG